>NZ_CP084318.1:2102500-2402500 GCF_020310025.1 Leeuwenhoekiella palythoae | reverse complement strand
ACCGCATCAATATCAAGTATTTCTCCAACCAGATATAATCCGTTTATTTTTTTGGCTTGATACGTTTTGAAATCAATTTCTTTCAGGTCAATTCCGCCTGCGGTTACAAATTCTTCTTTAAAGGTGCTTTTGCCACGAACTTTAAATTGAGCTTCTCGTAATTGAATTTCCAGCTTTTGAAGCATTACTTTAGAAAGATCTGCCCATTTTAAGGCTTCGGAAATAGTTGAAGCTAGAACCAGTTGCTGCCATAGGCGTTTCGGTATATTAAATGGACTACGTTTAAAGACTTGCTGTTTGGCCAGATCAAATTTTAGAGATCTGAGATAATCTCCAAAAGTCGCTCGGTCATACTCCGGAAGCCAATCAACTCTTATAGAAAATTGATAGTCACAAGCGTGCAATTCTCGCGCCGCCCAAGCCGACAGTTTTAAAATCCCCGGTCCGCTCATACCCCAATGCGTTATCAGCACAGGGCCGTCAACACCTTCTTGATCTATCGCATATTGGCCTGTTGAAAGCTGTTGGTTATTTGTATCAAAAAGGCGCACATTTGCCGGGGTAGCTAAGCCTGCAAGGTCTGTAATACGCTCGTCATCTATATTAAAGGTAAATAAAGACGGAACCGCTGGAATTACCGCCAATCCATTACTCGCCAGTTGCCTAATCATTTTTGCGTTACTCCCAGTCGCAACCACCACAGAGGCACTGCTGAAGGTTTGCGTTTTAGTTTCAACTTGAAAGGTGTCATCTACTTTGTTAACAGCTGCTACCGGCATTTTAGTGCTCAGCTCAATACCTAGTTTTTTAGCTTGATCAAGAAAACAATCTATAATGGTTTGCGAACTATCTGACTCCGGAAAAATTCTTCCATCTTCTTCTATTTTAAGCGCGACACCCAGCTCATCAAACCAAGCCATGGTATCCCCGCTCATAAAGCTGTGAAATGGGCCTAATAATTCTTTGTTCCCTCTAGGATAACGCCCTGTCAGTGGTTTGGGTTCAAAAATAGCGTGCGTTACATTACAGCGACCACCTCCGGAAACACGCACCTTTTCTAACACTTGAGCCCCACGTTCTAAAATAAGAATATTGAGATCTTGCCGCTGGCGTGCCAGATTGATTGCAGTAAAAAAACCTGCTGCTCCACCACCTATAATAATACAGTCATATATCATAGAGCAAATATAGAGGGAATTCTAAAATTTGAGATTTGACATTAAAAATCAATTTCGCTACTTAATCGATTTAGATAAGGACATTAAACGTCAAATTAACCTTTAATTAACAAAATGCAAGAATTGACGTTTTACCGAAAAAAGTAGGTGTTTTTTGCAGGTAAAAACGACGATTTTCACCCAATTTAGCACTACTTTTTCAAAAAATATTCATCAATTAAACAAGCGTGTAATTGATGCACTCTTTCTTGCGTAATTTTACTAGCTATGAATATTTCACAATAAAAACAGTAATTCTTAGCAAATTATTAGTTATTTGATAAAATATTACGAATAAGCGTACAAAATACAGTTTTCAAAACTATATCGATTTCGTTACTTAAACGTTGTAGTTGCCCTTGTTTATTCAATTATTTATATAAATTTGGATACCAAGAAACATTATTGGAAAACCAAATAATTCAATTAAAATTCAAAACTTATGAAGCAAGTAATACTTAGAAGTATGTTGTTTTTCGCTTCGCTTTTACTGGCAGGTATGGCGCAAGCACAAACAGTATCCGGAACAGTATCTGAACCTAATGGTCCGCTTCCGGGCGCAAACGTTCTCGTAAAAGGAACTACTAATGGTACAACTACTGATTTTGATGGAAATTACACCTTAAACGATGTAGCTACCGGAAGTGTTCTGGTTTTTAGCTACGTGGGCTTTGCTCCTCAAGAAGTTGCTGTAAACGGTAGATCTACTGTTAATGTGACACTTCAAGAGGATGCTGCAGCTTTAGATGAAGTAGTTCTTATTGGTTATGGGTCAACTACAGTTAAAGATGCGACGGGAACCGTTGCTTCGGTAACTTCAGAAGATTTCAACCAAGGGGTAATTGCTTCCCCAGAACAATTAATTCAAGGTAAAACTGCCGGGGTACAAATATCACAGTCTTCTGGTGAGCCGGGAGCAGGTATCAATGTGCGTATTAGGGGTTCAAACTCTATTCGTTCTGGAAACAACCCGCTTATCGTTGTTGATGGTGTGCCATTAACAACTTCTGGCGCTCCTGCTGCAGGTGACTTAGGTGTAGGTGGTGGTTCTTCAAGAAACCCATTAAGTTTCTTAAACCCAACCGATATAGAAAGTATCTCTATTCTTAAAGATGCATCAGCAACTGCTATCTACGGTTCTCGTGGTGCTAATGGTGTAATCATCGTACAAACCAAGAGTGGACGTGGTAGCTCTGGAGGTGTTTGGGAAGTAAGCAGTAACGTAAGCTTCTCTTCTCCGGCAAGAGAATATGATCTACTAACAGCAGATCAATACCTTAATGCCTTACCAGATTATGGTGGAGACCCTTCATTATTAGACTTTGGTTTCGCTTCTGACTTTCAAGATTTTTATACCAGAAATGCGATCTCTACTCAAAATAACTTGAGCTATGCACACAGCTATACTTCTGGTAATGTGCGTGCGTCATTTGGTTATTCAGATCAGCAGGGTGTTATCAGAAACACAGGTCAAGAAAGAATTACTGGTCGTTTAAATGCTACGCAGCGTTTGTTTGATGATAAACTTACCTTAAGCTTACAGACCACTTTATCTCGTGTAAATGATCAAAACGCTCCAATTAGTGGTCAGGCTGGTTCAACAGGTGACTTAATTGGTTCATCAATTACAGCAAACCCTACTTGGCCAGTTGATGCTGACTTTTCTCCGGGAAGTAACTTATTAAACCCGGTTAACTTATTACGTTATTATCAAAGTGAGTCTAATACCAACCGTTTTTTAGCAAATCTTTCTGCGGAGTATAAAATTACCGATGCTATTAGCGCTAAAGTAACTGGAGGTTATGACAAAAGTGATGCAAAAACTATCGCGCTTTTCTCCCCTGAAGTAGCTGGTATCAACCGTGTTTCTGGTAACGGTCAAGGAACCTACGGAACTTTTGATCAGACTAACAAGCTTTTTGAAGCTACTTTAAGCTACAACAAGCAGTTTGAAAACTCAAAAATTGACGTAGTTGCTGGTTATTCTTATCAAGAATTTGCTCGCGAAGGAATTAACGCTGGTGGTATTGGCTTTGGTCCAGATATGGGCTTAGCTGCTAGCCAACTTGAAGATCAGTATGATTTGATCGCCAATACGATCTCT
Organism: Leeuwenhoekiella palythoae; assembly: GCF_020310025.1. Taxonomy (GTDB): domain Bacteria; phylum Bacteroidota; class Bacteroidia; order Flavobacteriales; family Flavobacteriaceae; genus Leeuwenhoekiella; species Leeuwenhoekiella palythoae. Next base: position 2,399,179 of record NZ_CP084318.1, on the reverse strand, counting down.
GGTTCGTTTCAAAACTTTGCTTACGACCAAGACAGAGATTATGTAAACCGAATTGATTTTGGAGCACCATTTGACTCTGCATTCGTTTCTGAGCCAATCGGTACAAGTTACTCTCAGCTTTTTACTGCGTATTTCGCAAATACCTTTGATAACACAGACGAATTACAATCGTATTTCGCTCGTGTAAACTATACGCTTGCTGATAAATACTTATTTACAGGAACATTCAGAGCTGACGGTTCTTCAACATTCGGACCTGAAAATCAATATGGTTATTTCCCTTCTGGTGCATTTGCTTGGCAAATTCACGAAGAAGACTTTATTGGAGACAATGTATCTACCCTTAAGTTAAGATTAGGTGCAGGGGTTGTTGGTAACCAAGAAGGTTTAGGATACGCTAATTTCATCAGAAGAACACGTTTCTCTGATATCGGAATTACCGATAACTTGACGGTAACTAACTCAGGAACTCAGTTTGTAGGTAACAATAACGAAGCGCTTCAATGGGAGTCTACTTTGGACGTAAACATTGGTGTTGACTTTGGTTTCAACAACGATCGCTTTAATGGGTCTTTCAACCTGTACCGTAAAGAAACTACAGACTTATTATTATTAAGTACACTTGCAGCTCCACAGGTTCCGGGTATCGAAACTATTTTCCAAAACTTGACTGATGGTAAAGTAGTGAACCAAGGGGTTGAACTTGCTCTTAATTACGACTTTGTACAAACAGAAGATTTTACTTTCTCCTCTTCTTTCAACATTGCTTATAACCATAATGAGGTGTTAGATACTGATCGTATCATTGATACAGGACCAATTAATGGTAATGGTTTAACCGGTGCTTTTGCGCAACGCTTACAAGCAGGCTATCCATTATTCTCTTTCTATATGGCTGAATTCACAGGTTTTGATGAAAACGGAAATCCAACATATGTAGATGTTGATGGTAATGGTGAAGGAGATCCAGATGCAGATAAGAAATTTGTAGGCGAAGATGCTCAACCAGATTGGACTGCCGGTCTTTCCTTAAACGCAACGTATAAGAACTTTGATTTTGCTGCATATTTTAATGGGCAGTTTGGATTCTCAGTTTATAACGCAACAGACAATGCATTCTTTAATGCAGGTGGTATCACAATCGCTAAAAACGTAACCACTGATGTATTAACTAGTGGTGAAGCTCCAGGTTCTTCAGTAGCAGTTTCTACACGTTTCTTAGAGAAAGGAGATTTTGTACGCTTACAAACTTTAAGCGTAGGGTATAATGTACCTATGAGTGGTGAAGGATTATTTGACTCACTTCGTTTTTCAGTAACAGGTCAAAACGTATTCTTAATCACTGGTTACTCTGGGCTTGATCCTGAAGTTTCTACAAACACAGGTAGTCTTAATGCTTCTAACATTCCTACCGCAGGTATTGAATACGCAGCATTCCCAAGACCTCGTACATTCTCATTTGGTGTTAACGCAAGATTTTAAAAAAAATAACTATGAAATATTTAAAACAACATTTTAAAACTTCTAGGTTTTTAGTAGGAGTCCTATCCTTAGGATTGGCTATCTCTTGTACAGACCTAGAGATTGAAGAAACAGATTCAAGACAGTCACCAGACTTTCAAGGGGTAGGTGATGTAGATTTATTTATTGATGGTATCTACAACAGTTTAAATGGAATCATTGGTAACCAGGCAGATTTCTTTGCGCTTAGTGAAGTGACTACAGATGCTGCACTGGTTCCTACCAGAGGTTCTGACTGGGGTGATAATGGGATCTGGAGACAGTTACACCAGCACGATTGGAGAACTGATCACCAGTATATCACAAACACATTCAACCAGTGGAACCAAACGCAGTTTGCTGCGTCTCAAGCTTTGTCTGACCTATCAAGCCCTAATGAAGAGCAACGCGCTCAAGCCTCTTTCTTAAGAGCATTAGGTGTATTCTTTGTTCTTGATAACTTTGGTCAAGTGCCTATTCGTGATCCTGAAGCATCTTTATTAGACAATCCTGAAGTGATCACCGGGCAAGAAGCTGTTGATTATATCATTTCAGACTTGAATACTGCAATCGCCGGTTTACCTACTTTAGGACCTGGATCTGGCGTAGGAACTGCAACCTCTGATCACGCTAGAGCTTCTAAGGCTGCCGCACGTTATTTATTAGCTAAAGTGCTTCTTAACAAGCATATTTATGTAGGTGGCGAGCCTGCTACTGCAGATATGCAACAAGTTATTGAGCTGGTAGACGCTATTGATGCTGATGGCTATGGAATTGAAGATGATTACTTTGATATCTTTAGAAATGAATTAGATGATGAAACGATCTGGTTTATCCCTACTTCTGTAGGTAACCGAATCTGGAATGGTCTACACTACAACAGTGCTCCTGAAATTGCAGGTGGTGGTTGGAATGGTTTTGCTACGTTAGCAGAATACTACGATATGTTTGAGGGAGATCCTAATGTAAACACACCAGGATCTGGTCAAGAAGAACGTCGTGGTTTTGTTCCTACCGAAGGTCTTGCTGCAGGTTCGTTTGAAGGTTCATCAGATTCTAATGATGATGGTTTTGCAGATGGATCAAACATTGGTTTTGGTTTCTTAGTAGGGCAGCAATACGATTATGATGGCACTCCATTAAATGATCGTGGTGGTAACCCACTTACTTTTAAGAGACAATTTACTGACGGTAATGGTAATGTTAGCCTTATCAATAACAGTGAAACCACTGGTATTCGTGTACAAAAGTACAACGCCCGTTACGGCGGATTTGTGGAGCACGAAATTTTCTTCCGCTATTCTGATGCGTATTTAATGAAAGCTGAAGCAATGTTTAGAGCTGGTCAGGACCCAACTGCAATGATGAATGTGCTACGTGGTCTTCGTGAAGCTACTCCGTTTACCTCGGTTACTGAGCAAGACATTCTAGATGAAAGAGGTCGCGAACTTTATGCTGAGTTCTGGAGACGTAATGATATGATTCGTTTTGGTCAATACACCAGAGGATGGGAATTAAAAGCAGATTCTCAAATAGGAAATGAAAACAGAAACTTGTTCCCTATTCCTGCTAGTCAGATTATTCTTAACCCTAATTTGACTCAAAATCCAGGGTACTAATTAGAAAACTTTAGTACTAGATTTATAAAAAGGAGGGTCAGCATTGGCCCTCCTTTTAAATTGAAAGATTTCTCAAACTTTACCTTCTAAATTGTTTCAACTTTAGAAAAAGACTCCTAGTTTTAAACACAAGCTACTTTTCCCTAAACTGTAAAAAAATCAATGACAAGATTATACCCTTTCTTTTTGAGCGTATTACTTGCTATGAGTTTTTCTTGCAGTAAAGAGACCACAGAATCTAAATTCATTGAGGCTCAAAATACAGGCATTACCTTCAGCAACGACTTAACAAACACACCTCAACTCAACATTCTTAACTACTTGTACTTTTATAATGGTGCAGGTACAGCCGTTGCCGATTTTAATAATGATGGCCTGCTGGATATTTATTTCACAGGAAATCAAGTCGCAGATCAATTATACCTGAATCAAGGAGATTTAAAATTTATTGATATTACTGACAAAGCTGCCATATACACCGCTGCTGATTCATGGAATACCGGCGTTACCACTGTAGATATTAATGCAGACGGACTCCTCGATATCTATGTATGTACGGTAAGTGGTCATCTTGATCTAACCGGAAGTAACAAACTTTATATCAATCAGGGAGTGCACGGCACGGTGCCCATGTTTATCGAGTCTGCTGCTGCTTACGGCTTAGATTATTCCGGACTCTCTACACAGGCTAGCTTTTTTGATTATGATAAAGATGGAGATCTCGATATGTATCTCCTCAATCACTCTGTGCATCCTAACGCCAGCTACGGCAGAGCAGCCATCCGCAAAATTCCAGACGCGCAAGGCGGTGATAAACTCTATCGCAATGATGGCAACAAGTTCACTGACGTAACCGAGCAAGCCGGAATCTTTAGTAGTAAAATAGGTTATGGGCTAGGTGTTTCCATATCAGATTTAAATAACGATGGCTATCCAGATATTTATATTGCTAACGATTTTTTTGAGAATGACTACGTTTATATCAATAATCAGGACGGCACATTTTCTGAAGCAAATACCACACAAAATCTACTGGGGCACACCTCTCATTTTTCGATGGGAAGCGATATTGCTGACCTCAACAATGATGGCAATACAGACATTTTAAGCTTAGATATGTTGCCTGAAAACCTTGAAGTTTTAAAAGCTTCGGGAAATGAATACGCCTACCCTATTTATCAAAACCAACTCAGAAACGGCTATGATTATCAGTTTATGCAAAACACCTTGCAGCTCAATTTAGGTAATGGAAGATTTGCAGAAACGGCATTTCAAAGTGGTATCGCTGCAACCGAATGGTCCTGGAGCCCTTTAATGGCCGATTTGGATAACGATGGTTATAAAGATATCTATATTGCTAACGGAATTCTGGGCGCTACTAATGATATGGATTTTGTAAATTTTATCTCCAACGAGAGTATTCAAAAGCGTTTAGGCAAAAATATGTCTGAAACCGAAATGGATTTCATCAAAAAACTTCCGGAAATCAAGACAACCAATTATGCCTATAGAAATGACGGCAACGGCATATTTGAAGATGTTACCGCACAATGGACATCTAATGAAAAAACGTTCAGCAATGGTGCTGCTTATGGAGATCTAGACAATGATGGCGATCTTGATCTGGTGGTAAATAACGTCAACCAGCCAGCATCTATTTTAAAAAATATCACTATTGAAACCCAAAGTTCAAAAGGAATTTCAGTTCATCTTATAGGTACTAAGCCCAATACTTTTGGGATTGGCGCCAAAATCACAGCGTATACATCAAACCATACTCAGGTTTTTGAAAACTATAGCACACGTGGCTTTATGTCAGCAGTTGCTCCTTCCATTTTTATCGGATTGGGCAACGCCACACAATTAGACTCTTTAAAAGTACTATGGCCTTCCGGAAAATCTCAAGTGATCACAAACGTTAAAACCGAGCTTTTTTTGGATGAAAAAGACGCCTCGCCAACCGCTTTTAAAACTCAAGCTCCATCAGATCTTGTTTGGGTTCAAGACAGTACGGCAATAAATTTTCAGCATAAAGACGGGAATTCTATTGAATTTAGTCGCGATCCTTTAGTTCCCTACGCAAACACTAACACCGGTCCGGCAATAGAAACCGGAGATTTGAATAATGACGGTCTTGATGATATTTTAATTCTAGGTGCCAAAGCGCAACAAACGAGCATTTTCTTTCAGCAGGAGAATGGGAACTTTACTGAAGATTTTCTCCCTGAAAGTGAAGAAGACGCGATTAACGAAGATACCGCAGCGACACTTATTGATGTCAATAATGACGGTTTGCTCGATATTGTCATCGCCAGCGGCGGGAATGAATTCACCTCCGGAAGACAACTAACACCTCGCCTCTACCTAAATTCGGAGGAAGGTTTTATTAAAATGAATAAAGCTTTTGAAGGCGTGTCGCTTAATGCTTCGACGATCACTGCTATAGATTTTGATAATGATGGCCACATTGATCTCGCTATAACCAGTGATTTGGTTCCTCAACAATTTGGTGCTACTCCGCAGCAATTCCTTCTAAAAAATGACGGTAAAGGAAATTTCGCTGATGTTACCCAAAAATATGCTCCCGACTTTTCTTCCGTAGGAAATGTAAAAGATCTTATCTGGGTCGATCTTGACAACAATGGTTTTAAAGATGCGATTGTCTGCGGTCACTGGATGCCTGTCAAAATCTTTATGAATTCGGACGAAAAGCTAAGGCTTCTAAATTTGGATGACCTCAAAAACACAAACGGACTCTGGAATAGCATTCGTGCTGAAGATTTTGACGGCGATGGCGATATGGATTTGATTGCCGGCAATTGGGGCTTGAACACCCGGCTGACCGCTTCGGTTGAAAAACCCATGAATCTGTATCGTTTCGACTTTGATAATAACGGAAAGATTGACCCGATAACTACCTATTTCTATAAAGGAACCGAAACCGTTTTGGCGACCAAAGATGAGTTGGTTAAACAACTTCCATTCTTAAATAAAAAATTCTTGAGTTATCACGATTTTGCAAAAGCCGGCATTACCGATTTACTTTCTGAAGAAAAACTTGAAAAAGCCGAAAAAAAGCAAGTATTTACGCTTGAGACCACGTATTTTGAGAACCAAGGAAATTTAGCGTTCAAAGCAACTGCGTTACCGCAAATGGCACAGATTTCGAGTGTAAAATCAATCATAACCAAAGATTTCAATGCCGACGGGTTACTAGACATCTTGCTCTTAGGAAACGACAGCGAGATCAGCACCCAGTTGGGCCGCCTTGATGCCTCGCACGGTGTGTTTTTATTAAATACAGGATCGGGTTTCAACTATACCGGTAACCACACTATTGATATTAGAGGCGCTGTACGCAGCAACTCAAAGCTGAAAATTAAAGACGATCTTTTTTACATCATAGGTCGTAATAATGATAAACCGCTTTTTATTAGAAAAGAGACTGCACATGATTAGTTTTAAGAAAATATACTTCATTGGCATTTGCCTAGCATTCGTTGCTTGTGATCAGGATAAGCAAGAAAATGATGCTGCAATAGATCAAGGGCCCACTTTGTTTACCACAATGTCCACCGAAGAAACGGGCATCGACTTTGTGAACGCCATTAAAAATCAGAGCGACTTCAACATTTTTAAATACCGAAACTTCTATAATGGTGGTGGTGTCGCTATTGGTGACATTAACAATGATGGCCTTGCAGATATCTACTTGACCGCTAATATGGAGCAAAACAAACTGTACCTCAATAAAGGAAATTTTCAGTTTGAAGACATTACCGAAAAAGCCGGTGTGGGCGGAAACAAACCTTGGTCTACCGGTGTGGTGATGGCTGATGTAAATGCTGACGGCTTGCTAGATATTTATGTGAGCAATGCCGGAAATATGAAAGGCAACAATCACGACAACGATCTGTACATCAACAACGGCGATCTAACCTTTACCGAAAAAGCACGGGAATACAATCTGGCAAAATCAGGCTTTTCTACGCAAGCGAGTTTCTTTGATTATGATAAAGATGGCGACCTTGATGTGTATATTTTAAATAACAGCAACGTTCCTGTAAGCGGGTTGGGATATGCTGAGCAGCGTGATACGCGTGCAGAAAACTGGGAAAATGTTCCTGATGTTTTTAAAGGTGTGGGCGATCTACTTATGCGTAACGACGGCGGAACTTTTACCGATGTTAGTGAAGAAGCCGGCATTTATGGTAGTTTAATTGGTTTTGGCCTTGGTGTGATGATCACAGACATCAACAATGATCTGTATCCGGATATCTATATTTCAAATGATTTCTACGAGCGCGATTATCTATACATCAATCAAAAAGATGGGACTTTTAAAGAAGAAATAAAAGAATGGACTTCCCACCTATCACTTTCTGCCATGGGCGTTGATATGGCAGACATTAACAACGATGGTTTGCAAGATATTTTTATTACCGATATGCTTCCCGAGCCGGAAGAGCGTGTAAAATCGGTAATGGAGTTTGACAATTATAATGTGTACAAACTCAAGCAGAGTAAAGATTTTTATCAGCAGTTTATTCAGAATACGCTTCAGGTGAACAATGGAAACGGCACCTTTTCTGAAACCGCCTATTATAGTGGCGTAGATGCTACCGACTGGAGTTGGGCCGGACTTCTTGTCGACCTTGATAATGACGGATATCGTGATATTTATGTCACCAACGGAATCAACCACGACTTAACTGATCTTGACTTTGTCGACTTTTTTGCGAATGAGATCATTCAAAATATGGCGATGACCGGTAAGCGTCAAGCGATAGATTCGATCATTGATAAAATGCCTAAAAAGCCGCTACCTAATGCGGTGTATCGCAATAAAAAAGACTTGACTTTTGAAGATGCCGGTAAAAAGTGGGGACTTGATATGCCCAGTATGTCCAACGGTTCAGCATACGGGGATTTGGATAATGATGGCGATCTGGATTTGGTTGTGAACAACGTAAATATGCAAACCTTTATTTATCGCAATGAAGCTGCACAACAAAACCAAAACCATTATTTAAGCCTCACATTTAAAGGCGGCGAGCAAAACCAGTTTGCCGTGGGTGCTTCGGTGCGTTTGTACTTTGATGATCAGGAGATTTTTCAAGAATTGTATCCGGTGCGCGGATTTCAATCTTCTGTAGATTATAAAATGACTATTGGTTTAGGCACTACGCAAACTATTGATTCGCTTCGCATTTTATGGCCTAATGATAAAACACAGCTTTTAACCCAAGTTGCGACCGATCAAACCTTAGCTTTAGCTCAAGCTGATGCTACGGAAACCTATATTCCGAAAAAGCGACAGCCACAAGCTCAATTGCTTACTGAGCTAAGCAACGAGAAGCTCAAAGCAAATACCGAAAACAATTATAACGACTTTGATTATGAAGGTTTGATCGCCAAAAAACTTTCACAGGAAGGTCCGGCGCTAGCTACAGGAGATGTCGATGGTGATGGCAATGAGGATGTTTATGTAGGAGCACCTAGCGGAAGCGCAGGAACCCTTTATTTACATCAAGGCAAGGGTAAACTGAATGTTAAAAACCAGTCGGCTTTTACCGAAGATGCTTTTTATGAAGATACTGCTGCTGCTCTTTTTGATGCCGACGGTGATGGCGATTTGGATTTAATGGTTGCTTCCGGCGGAAATGAAGTAGGTAAAAAAGAACAGTTAAAACCTAGATTGTATTTAAACGACGGCAAAGGAAACTTCAGCAAAGCTCCCGAAGAACTTCCTTCAGCATTTCAAAACATGAGCGTTGTAGCGCCTCATGATTTTGACGGCGACGGCGATATGGATGTGTTTATAGGTTCGCGCAGCGTGGTTGGCGTTTATGGTATTGACCCTAAACAACTCTTCTTAGAAAATACCGGCAATGGTGTTTTTGTAGACGCAACAGAGCGTTTGGCTTACGACACCAAAGATGCAGGAATGGTAACTGACGCGCTTTGGCTGGATATTGACAAGGACGGCAAAGCCGATTTGATCACGGTTTCAGAATGGGGTGCGCCGCTGGTGTATAAAAACTCGGGAAGACGACTTTCGCTAAAAGAAACAAGTTTAAGCGATAAAACCGGCTGGTGGAATACTATCGAAGCGGTTGACATCGACAATGACGGAGATATGGATTTAGTATTGGGTAATGAAGGAGAGAATCTACATTATCTACCTTCTGAGCAACGCCCAATGTCTATGTACATCAACGATTTTGACAACAACGGAACGATCGAGCAAATCACTACGATGCACAAAAATGGAAAGGATTACCCATTGCATCAAAAGAAAGAGATCACCGCGCAAATGAGCTCGCTTAAAAAACAAAACCTCAAAGCTTCAGATTATGCGAACCGCTATATTGATGAGATTTTCTCAAAAGAAAGTCTTCAGAATGCGATTAAAAAATCGGTGAAATATGCACAATCTATGATCGCTGTAAATGATGGTAAGGGTAATTTCAGTTTAAAACCCCTTCCCTATCAAACGCAATTGTCTTGTGTTTGCGATATTGTTGCGACAGATATCAATAAAGATGGTTTAGCCGATCTGATTATGGCAGGAAATAACTTTGAGTTCAAACCGCAATATTCTCAGCTTGATGCCAGCTTTGGTAACGTATTGCTCAACAAAGGTGATGCGTCGTATGCTTGGCAGAATTATGACAAGAGCGGCTTTTTCGTCAAAGGAGAAGTCAAGCATCTAGCGACCTTCAACGATAAAAATGGAACTACCTATTTAATCGCTTCGGTTAATGATCAAAAACCAAAAACCTTTGTGCTCAATGAATAAGTTTTTCTCACTGCTCATTTTAGGTTTATCGATCGTTTCTTGTAAAAACGAGCCGGAATTATTTTTAAACCCCAGCCCTGAAAAAACAGGAGTGACTTTTAAAAATACGCTCGAAGCTACAGACGATATGAATATTCTGGACTACCTCTATTTTTATAATGGCGGCGGACTCGCAATTGGCGATATCAATGATGACGGCTTGCCTGATATTTATTTTTCAGGAAATCAGGTTAAAAATCAGCTGTATCTCAATAAAGGAAATTTAAAATTTGAAGATATAACCGAAAAAGCCGGAGTCGCAGGAAACAGCGATTGGAACACAGGTGCCGTTATGGGTGACGTAAACGGTGATGGCTTTCTAGACATCTATGTATGTGCGGTGGTTGGCCTCAATGGATTGGACGGCTACAACGAACTTTTTATCAATAACGGCGATGGTACTTTTACCGAACGTGCTGCAGCATACGGCCTTGATCTGGACACCTATTCTTCTTCTGCTGCATTTTTGGATTATGACCTGGATGGAGATCTAGACATCTACATCCTCAATCACGCAGTACATACGCAGAGTTCGTTTGGGAAGGCAGATTTACGCTACGAACGCAATCAACAAACGGGAGATCGTCTGATGCGTAATGATAACAGTGTGTTTACCGATGTGAGTGAAGAAGCAGGGATTTACGGTGGAATCAACGGCTACGGATTAGGAATTGCGGTAGCAGATTTTAACCTTGACGGATATCCTGACCTGTATATTGGTAATGATTTTCACGAAGATGATTACTACTACATCAATAACGGCGATGGCACTTTTACCGAAGATTTAAAAAATCATTTTGGCCATACGAGCCGTTTTTCAATGGGAAGCGACGTGGCCGATCTCAATCACGACGGTTGGCCTGATTTGATTTCGTTAGATATGCTTCCGCAGGATGAGAACGTTTTGAAAGCTTCCGAAGGTGATGATAATATTCAAACGCAGCGCTTGCGTACAGATCGATATGGCTATCACTATCAGTTTACGAGAAATATGTTGTTTATCAATCGTGACGGAAAGGATTACCAAGAAACCGCGTTATTGAGTGGAGTTGCCGCTACAGACTGGAGTTGGAGCGCTTTGTTTGCCGATTTTAACCAAGACATGCAGCAGGATCTTTTTATCTCTAACGGAATCCCAAAACGCCCAAACGACCTAGATTACATCAAGTTTGTGTCAAACGAGCAGATTCAAAGTAAGATCAATAATACCAGCTTAATCGATACTAAAGCGCTCGATCTGATGCCTTCTGGAGTAACGCATAATTATGTTTATGAAGGAAGCGCCGATTTACAATTCAAAGATCAGTCTGGTAAATGGATTGCGAGCGACACCATTGTTTCCGGAGCGACGGCCTATGCCGATCTTGATAATGATGGCGACTTGGATTTGGTTACCAATAACATCAATGCTTCGCCTACCTTTTACATCAATAAAACTGACAAGAAAGCCAATTATCTTAAGCTAAAACTGAAAACGCAAATCTCAAACACCTATGCCATTGGTGCTAAAGTGTATGCGTATGCTAACGGAATTAAGCAGTTTAAAGAGTTGTTTACCGTGCGTGGTTTTCAAGCTTCTTCAGAGCCTTTGATCCATTTTGGATTGGGTGATGCTAAAACCGTTGACTCTGTGAGAATCATTTGGCCTGACAAGACAAGTCAGGTGCTTAAAAACATCAGCGCCAATCAAAGTCTCGTAGTAAATCAAGAAAATGCTCAGGCTTTTGATTACAACAGTTTAAAACCCAAACAGCAAAAGCTTTTCTCAAAAGTCACCGATTCTTTAGGCCTTGATTTCACACACGTTGAAGATGCTTATTCCGACTTTGATCGTGAGAAATTAATTCCCTATCAAATAGGTGATCGCGGGCCGGCGGTGGCAGTTGGCGATCTTAATGGAGACGGTAACGATGATGTGTTTTTCGGTGGATCGAAATACATCCCTTCTCAGGTGTTTATTCAGCAGGATTCAGCATTTGTAAAAACAGAATTTGCTGCGATCAAAAAAGATTCGATCAATGAAGAAGTAACCGCTGTTATCGCTGATTTCAACCAAGACGGGAAAAACGATTTGATGACCGGAACCGCAGGCGGTGACTTTTTTAACAGAGCAAAACCCTTGATTGACGGACTTTATCTAAACAACGGCACGGCTTTTTCTTCAGCAGCAATGCCTGAGCTTTTTGACAATACTTCGGTGCTTGCAACTTATGATTATGACGGGGACGGCGATCTTGATGTTTTTGCCGGAACCCAAGCCATAACAGGAAGTTTTGGTAAAACACCGGTTTCCTATCTTTTAGAAAATGAGAACGGAAATTTCCGCGTAGCGCAAGAGTTTAAAGATCTCGGTATGGTTACCGCTGCGGTTTGGAGCGATTTTAACAAAGATGGAAAGTTAGACCTTGTGGTCGTTGGCGAATGGATGGCACCTACCTTTCTAGAGAATAAAAATGGTAGATTAACTAAAGTCGATTTAGGAACCGAAAACCTTAACGGACTTTGGCAAAGCGTGATTCCGTTTGATATTGACGGCGATGGTGATGAAGATTATTTAGTCGGAAACTGGGGCAAGAACAGCAAGTTTAAAGCTTCGGCTGACGCACCTATGGTGATGTTTTACAATGATTTTGACAATAATGGCCAAACAGAAACTATTGTCACCACCGCCAAAGAAGGCAAGTATTATCCCTTAATGGGACTTGATGCGCTGGCTTCTCAAGTAGTTTCTTTCAGAAAAAAGTATCAGAATTACAGAGATTTTGCCGGTCAAACCATCGAGCAAATTCTTAGCAAAGAACAGTTAGAAACAAGTACAAAACTAGAAGTACAAACCTTAGAAACCGGTTATCTGCGCAATGACGGCGGCAAATTTGAATTTGTAGCTTTAGGTCGTGATTTTCAGGTTGCACCCGTGTTAAGTTTTTGTAAATTTGATTTCGATAATGATGGTAAAGAAGAAGTTCTTGCTGCCGGAAATTACTTTGGCGTACAGCCGTTTCACGGAAGATTAGACAGCTTTAACGGTGCCTTGATCAAAGATGAAAATACGGTGATTCCGGGAGATCAGATAGGTCTCGATTTTGCACGAAAATCTATACGAGATCTTTCTATACTTTCATTAAATGGTCAAAAGTATTTGCTTGCGACTCCCAACAACGCCACCAGCCAACTATACAAACTAGATTAACCGGGTTACACAACACCTTAAAACAATTTAAAGTAGAAATCGTTTTCATCAAGGTTTCCCTAAAATAATTTGAAGATTATGCTTAAAAAACTGAGCCTACTGGTTCTTTCTGCAGTTTTGATTACTTCTTGCTCCAAAGAAGAAAAACCACTTGTAGTTACACCAGACGATTATAACAATGCGGTAGATAAAGTTACCGAGGTGATCATTCATGATATTTTTTCGCCACCGGTGGCCAGCCGAATTTACGCCTACTCCAATATGGCGGCATACGAAGTTTTGGTTCAAAATAATTCTGATTATAAAAGTTTGGCAGGTCAAATTCACGAATTAGGAGAAACGCCAAAACCTGATGCTGACGCCGCTGTAAATTATGATGTGGCTGCGCTTGTTGCACAGATGGAAATGGCAAAAAGTCTAATCTTCTCTGAAGATCGCATTACTGAAATGCGCGACAGTTTGTATTTGCAATGGGAAGAGCAAAACTCAACCGAGTTGGAAGCTTCAAAAGCTTACGGACTCAAAGTTGCAGATCACATTAAAGCTTGGATGGATGGGGATATGTATAAGCAAACGCGCACCATGCCAAAGTTTTCGGTAAACCCTGATAATCCTTCGCGCTGGCAACCTACGCCTCCGGCATATATGGACGGTATTGAGCCACACTGGATGAAAATTAGAACGCTGGTAATTGATTCTGCAGATCAATTTAAACCGATTCCTCCACCGGCTTTCTCTATGGAAGAAGGTTCTGAATTTCACAAACAATTGATGGAAGTTTATGACGTGCGTAACGCCATGACCGAAGAAGGTGATGAATCTGAAAAATTGGAAATTGCCAAATTTTGGGACTGTAATCCTTATGTATCTACGCACAAAGGACACTTGATGTTTGCTACCAAAAAGATCACGCCCGGTGGCCACTGGATCGGGATTGTAAAAATCGCGACCAAAAAAGCCAATGCCGACTTGATGGAAACGGTTTACGTGTACACCAAGACTTCTGTAGCTCTTTTTGACGGCTTTATCAGCTGTTGGGATGAGAAATACCGCAGTAACCTCATCCGCCCTGAGACGCTCATCAATCAATATATCGATGATGCCTGGGCGCCGGTTTTACAAACTCCACCATTTCCTGAATACAGCAGCGGTCACTCTGTAGTTTCGGGAGCAGCAGCAGAAGTACTTACCCAAATTTATGGAGATAATTTTCAGTTTGACGATGATACAGAAACCGCTTATGGTTTGCCGGTACGCAGTTTTGATTCGTTTATAAATGCATCATCAGAGGCTGCTTTAAGTCGCCTTTATGGGGGAATTCACTATCGTGCAGCAATTGAAGAAGGACTTAAACAAGGGCGTCAATTAGGACAATTTATTGCGCAAAATTTACAAATGAAAACAAATACTGCTCAAGCTTCTAACTAAAAATTATGCTTAAAAAAATCGGAGTTGGCTTCTTCATCCTAGTTGCCGCAGCCTTGATCTGGTATCTGTTTATAAAACCCAGCGATTATATCATCAATTTTAAAGTCGTGACCACACCTGGGACTGTAACCCAATCTGTAAAAAGCTGGAATTATGATGTGCCGGATAGTGAGATCATAGCGCTAGACGGACTAAATAAAGTGGTGCAACAGCGGCATTTTGGCGATTCCGTAGTGAATTATACGTATGAGGCTAAAATGATCAACGACTCGGTAACGCAAGTAAGCGTTGGAGTAAAAGATCTTGATCATAGTGTGATCAACAGGCTTACCGCTCCATTTAAAAACACCCTTTTTAGAAAACGTAGTACCGAAAATGTTGAAACTTTTTTTGAGATTCTTCGGGAGCATTTAGATCAGATCAAAATCGAAGTTACCGGCTTGGATCAAACACGATCAACGTATGTAGCTTATGTTCCGCTGAAAGGATTACAGGTAGAAAAAGCACGTGGTATGATGCAGTATTACGGCTATATAGGCGATGTTTTACTTAAAAATAATGTAGAGCTTAACGGCCCGCCGATCATTGAAGTTACAGACTGGGATACTGAAACTGATAGTATTGCCTATAACTTTTGCTTTCCTATCATCAGGTCTGAAAACTTACCCATTTCAAAAGACATCAAGTACAAGCGCCTTTTTCAGAAAGAAGCCATTCACGCGGTTTACAATGGAAACTACATAACTTCAGATCGTGCGTGGTATGCCCTGCTTGAATATGCTGAGAGAAACAATCTGGAGGTTGAACATAAACCGGTTGAAATTTTCTACAACAATCCTAATATGGGCGGAAACGAGCTGGACTGGAAAGCTGACATCTACTTACCGATCAAACAAGAATCTCCGCTGGAATAAGATTAAGCTAGAAAATCAAAAGATAGCTTTAACCCTTGAATCACCATTGTAGTACCTATAATGGCGATAATCAATCCCATAATTTTACCAATTACAGAGATTACGTTATTCCCTAATTTTCGGGCGATAAAGTCGCTTAAACTGAAAGCCACATAGGTTAGCGCGCACATTAAACCGAAGATTAAAATCACCAAACCTATATTTACATAAGAAGCGTTGGACACAAAGTTCATCGCAGTTACGATAGTTCCTGGTCCGGCAAGAATAGGAATTGCCAAAGGTGAAACCGCAATATTCTCATCAAAATTAGGTTCCTTTAAATGCTTTACATTTGACTTTTTAGACTGAAGCATCTCAAAACCTACAAAGAAAATTAAGATCCCACCGGTAATTTTAAATGCTGGAATCGTGATCCCAAAAAGCTCGAATATAAATTTACCCAACACTACAAAAATGGCGATGATGATAAAAGCTACCATCACGGCTTTTTTGTTTACCGTTTGCTTTTCAGTTTTACTGGCACCTTCAGTTAAGGATAAAAAAATAGGAATATTAGAAACCGGGTTCATAATGGCAAAAAAGCCTGTAAACACCGAAATTGAGTAGGTTAAAATTTCATCCATACAGTGTAGGTTAGATTTAAGGATGCAGCGAAATTACAACTAAATCTCAACATCAAGCACTTTGCCTTCTGCAGCCGCCGCTTTATCTTTTTTGGCCCCTACAGCAGCACCCATTACTAATCCAATAGGTAATCCTACAGCTAAGAATGCCATATTACCGAATGCTGAGCTAAAGGCTATACCTAATGGGATACCGAAAACACTCATCCCTAAAGCCGTCCACATATGTTTATAATGACCCTTTTTAACAATGCCTGTTTCCTCCTTGATCAATCGTAAAATGCTATGTTGAAATTTTATATACGATTTATGCAACTCCTTTTCTGAACCCTTTAGATCATTGAGTTTTTCGACCTTTTTATTTATAGTATTGCTTAAAGATTCAGGTAAGTTGCGTGTTTCCAATTCGGATAAAAGCATATTGAGTTTCTCTTGCTTTTTAAATGTTTTACCTTCTTGTTGAAGTGCGGGTCTATTTTTAAGTCGGTATAAGTTCATATCGATGTATAAAACAAAAAGCCTTTGTTCTTTAAAGAACAAAGGCTTCAATTAAAACTATCGTATAGTATTAAACTTCGGTAGGCTCATCTGCAGAAATGCTAATCTCTTTTCCGTCTACCAAAATATCAAGATCATCACCACCATCTAGGCTGAAAGTATATTTATCCTTAGCTACCGCTACTTTTACGATCTGATTTCTAAAATTTAGTTTGAAAGAAAAACCATCCCAGGCCTTTGGCATTTTTGGCGCAAAAGAAAGCTTGTCGTCTTTGATACGCATTCCGCCGAAACCGGCAACAATACTTAACCAAGTCCCGGCCATACTGGTAATGTGCAGTCCTTCGTGCACTTCTTTATTATAATCGTCAAGGTCTAAACGTGCCGTACGCAAATAAAACGCATACGCTTGATCCATCTGATCTAATTTTGCCGCCTGAATCGAATGCACACAAGGACTTAACGAAGATTCATGAACCGTGAACGGCTCATAAAAATCAAAATGCTTTTTAAGTTCGTCCTGAGAAAAATCATCTTCAAAAACATAAAAACCTTGTAATGTATCCGCTTGTTTTATGTAAGGTGAACGCAAGATGCGGTCCCAGCTCCATTTCTGATTGATGGGGCGCTCTGCTTTATCTAAGTCTGCTACCGTTACTAATTCTTTATCTAAAAAGCCATCTTGCTGTAAGTACACGCCATTTTCTTCTGAAAAAGGCAAGTACATTTTCTCAGCTACTTCGGTCCACGAATTTAATTCTTCATTAGAAATACCCGTAGCTTCAGCAATTCGCTTATAATCCGAAGCGAATTCCTTGCTTACTTTCTTAGCATTTTCAACCGCATAATTCAAACACCATTTTGCAAGATAATTGGTGTAAAAATTATTATTAACGTTATTCTCGTATTCGTTAGGTCCCGTAACACCAAGAATTACAAACTGCTCTTTTTTGCTTGACCAGGTTGCTCGTTGTTTCCAGAAACGCGCTACCCCGATCATTACTTCCAATCCCTTTTCCGGAATGTAGCTAAAGTCACCAGTGTAATTCACATAATCTCTGATCGCGAAGATCATTGCCCCGTTACGGTGTATTTCTTCAAAAGTGATCTCCCACTCGTTGTGACATTCTTCCCCATTCATCGTAACCATAGGGTACAACGCAGCGCCATTTTTGAAACCGAGTTTTTCGGCATTCTCAATAGCTTTTTCGAGATGATTGTATCTGTAGGTTAGCAAATTACGCGCTACCTGCTGATCTTTGGTCGCCATGTAGAAAGGCAAGCAGTAAGCTTCGGTATCCCAATAGGTAGAACCGCCATATTTCTCTCCGGTAAATCCTTTCGGTCCAATATTCAACCGAGCATCTTTACCCAAGTAGGTTTGATTCAGCTGAAAAATATTGAAACGAATACCTTGCTGTGCTTTGACATCTCCATCGATGACAATATCTGCCATTGCCCAGATCGCTGCCCAATCTTCCTTTTGCTTAGCTAACAATCGGGTGAATCCTTCTTCAAGAGCCGTGTCTAAAACAGCTTCAGCAGCTTGCTTTAATTCGTCTTTATCGTGATTGAAAGAGGTGATATATCCTGCATATTTTTGAATAGCAAAAGTCTCACCTTCTCTGATATCAGTCTCATAAACGTGACCGATGTAGGTCTCTGCTTTATTGGTTTTGAGGGTTAGTGAAATCTCCTTCCCATCAACGGTAAAGGTGTTTGACATCGCCGTACACACGTAAAACATCGTTTTCATCGTGTGTGCTGTGATATAGGCCTTATTGCCGTCTTCTTCTACCTCAAGCGTATTCCAGAACTTATCATCCCAGTTGGTATCCTCATTGGTAATCCCACTGTCTAAATATGGCTCGTAACTTATACTCACATCTTTATTTAGCGGAGTCACCTCATAATTGATCGCGCCCAGCTCATCGTGTTCTAAACTCAAAAAGCGTTTAGCTTTCACTTTAAGTTGCGTTCCGTTTTGTAATTCGGTTTCAAAACTGCGACCTAACCAACCTTCTTTCATGTTGAGTTCGCGACGAAATTTTGACACCGATTTTACGGTATTCAAATCAAGCGCTTCCCCGTCTACGGTCACTTTGATCCCGATCCAGCTTGGAGCATTAAGCACCTTTGCAAAATATTCAGGATAGCCATTTTTCCACCAGCCTACTCGGGTTTTATCAGGATAATAAACACCTCCTATATAACTTCCCTGAAACGTTTTTCCGCTATAGGCTTCTTCAAAGTTGGCACGTTGCCCCATAGCACCGTTCCCGATGCTAAAAAGACTTTCTGAAGACTTTACGCGATCCTTTTCAAATCCTTCTTCTATTACTGCCCAGGGAGCAGGAATGATATAATCTTGATTCATAGTTTATGCGTTGATTAGTTGGTCTAAAAATGCGGTATCGATTTCGGTAAAATCTTTAAAATTATGATCGGCTTCGTGCAAGACCTGTGCATCGCCAATTCCTATGCTCACCATATCGACCCGGTTGGCTGCCTGAATACCCGCGATTGAATCTTCAAAAACAACTGCATCAGTATAGGCAACACCTAAAGCATCTGCACCTATGGTAAACACTTCGGGATCTGGCTTAGCTTTGGTTACGTGATTGCCATCTACAATACTGTCAAAACGATCAAAAAGCCCAACACGTTTTAAGATGGGTTGCGCGTTTTTACTGGCAGAACCAAGAGCCATCGGTATTTGCTTTTCTTGCAAATAATCGAGCACTTTAAGTACTCCCGGCAGAATATCATTTGAAGTCATTTTGGAAATGTAACTCAGATATTCCTCATTTTTAGAAACGAGCCAGCTCTCTTTTTGTTCTTGAGTGGCCTTTACATCTCCTATTTCAAGTAAGATTTCCAGAGACCGTACGCGACTCACGCCTTTAAAACGCTCGTTTTGCTTTTCGGTAAATTCAAAACCCAATTCATGAGCCAGATTTCGCCACGCTAAGTAGTGAAATCCGGCCGTATCTACAATTACTCCGTCTAAGTCAAAAATAAAACCCTTTTTACCCATCCTTATCTGCGCGTTACTTCTTTAGTAGATTCACGCTCAACAAGACTGGTATCAATATAGGTTGTGCTATATTCTTCTTCCTCGTCTTCAGGGCTTTCTAATTTATTGATAAGAATAGAAGCTGCTTTACGCCCCATTTCCTCCCCGTGCTGACTCACCGCCGTTAAACTAGGCACTGCATGCTCAGACAATTGACCATCAGTAAAACAAACCAGCGAAATATCATCAGGAATCTTTTTACCCAAAGCATTGATCACTCGAGATGCATGAACAGCAAAGAGTTCGTTTACGGTAAACACACCATCAAGGTCGTTATTAGTGATAAAATCTTCGATGCGTTTTTTAGATTTATCAGAAAGATCATCAATATTATCTAACTTCAAAATAAGCTTATCATCAGCTTTGATTCCAAAATCATCAAGTGCATCAAGGTAACCTTCAGTACGCAAACGACCTACACTCACGTAATCTTCACTGGTAATAATACCTATTTTACGACACCCGGAGCGAATCATATGCGTCACCCCTTTTTTAGCGCCCGCTTTATCATCGATCAATACCCGATCACACTGAATCCCTTCAACCACACGGTCAAACATCACCACAGGCATTCCTTGATCGATCACTTCATTTAAGTGGTGATAATCTTCTTTCATCATCGTTTCTTTAGAAACCGAAAGAATGAATCCGTCTGTACTTCCATTGGCCAAAAGCTCCATATTGAGAACCTCTTTATCAAAAGCATTGTTTGAAAGACAAATAATCACGTTGTAATTATTCTCACGCGCTTCCTGCTCAATACCATAGATTACTGTTGTGAAAAAATGGTGTACGATCTGAGGAATGATCACCCCGATCGTATTGGTTTTACGATTTTTTAAACTCAGCGCAATATTGTTAGGCTTGTAGTTATAGAGCTTCGCAAAAGCTTTGATTTTCTCACGAGTTTCTTCACTGATTTCCGGGCTGTCTCTAAGCGCTTTTGAAACGGTAGAGATCGAAACACCCAGCTCTTTTGCTATTGATTTTAGGGTTAACTTTCTTTTCATAATTTGAAAAATCGGTTTAATTCTTTTTGTCTATCTTGAAAGACTATTGATAATTACTACTTGTGGCAAATTTAAGCGACTAAATCGATTAAGTTCTCTTAATTTGTTTTAAATTTCGACTCTTGTTGACCGAAAGGTTTAATTAATGTAGTCTATCATGAAATATGTACATTCCATTCTGTTAATCACACTAATTATGAGTTCTTGTAAAAAAGAAAACACCGCAAATGATACCCCTAAAGATACGGCAGTTAAATCATATCACGAAAATTTTCGCCCACAATATCATTTTTCGCCCGAAGCACACTGGATGAACGACCCTAACGGTCTGGTTTACAACGACGGAACCTATCATCTTTTCTATCAATTTTACCCAGATTCTACCGTTTGGGGACCTATGCACTGGGGGCACGCGACCAGTGAGGACTTAAAAAATTGGAAAAACGAGCCAATTGCACTTGAGCCTGATGAATTAGGCTACATTTTTTCAGGAAGTGCCGTGGTTGATCACAACAATTCTTCTGGCTTAGGCACTGCCGAAAACCCGCCGCTGATCGCCATGTTCACCTATCACGAACCTAAAGGTGCTGAAGCAAAAACTACAGATTATCAATATCAGGGAATTGCTTACAGTCTTGATAACGGAAAGTCGTTTACAAAGTATGCCGGCAATCCTGTTGTACCGAATAACGAAAACCTTGTAGATTTTAGAGACCCGAAAGTTTTCTGGCACGAAGACTCTAATAAATGGATTCTAGTGCTGGTTGCCGGCGATCGCGCGATGATTTACAATTCTGATAATTTAATTAATTGGACCTACCTCAGCGAATTTGGCAAGGACATCGGCGCTCATGGTGGCGTTTGGGAATGTCCTGATCTATTTCCGTTAACGGTAAAGGAAACCGGCGAGACCAAATGGGTGTTGTTTATCAGCATCAATCCCGGCGCTCCTAACGGTGGCTCCGGAACACAATATTTTATTGGTGATTTTGACGGAAAACAATTTACAACAACCCAAACAGACGAAAAATGGATTGACCTCGGCCGTGATAATTATGCCGGGATCACCTACAACAATTTACCTGATGAAGAACGTACGTTTATCGCTTGGATGAGCAACTGGGAGTACGGCCAGGAAACACCTACCGAAAAGTGGCGTAGTGCAATGACGCTTCCGCAAAAAGTGAGTTTGCATAAAAACAAAGAATATTTTTTAGCCAATACTCCGGTAGCCTCAATTATTGAAGGTTTAAGTGATGTTCCCATAGATATTTCAAGGGAGCAGAACACCTCATTATTTTCTCATAAAAACCTCAACCAAGCAGTAGTTTCTTTTAAATTACCTAAACCGCTTAAGGATTTTAAGATTAATGTCGGAAATGCAGATGGCGAAGAGCTCACGATTTCATTTGACGCCCAAGCCGCTAAATACAGTTTGGACCGAAGCAAAAGTGGCTTAACCGATTTTTCAGATAAATTCGCACTCCCAATAATGGAAGCTCCTGCTGACTTCATCGACAGCGATTCAGCGGAATTTCAAATTTTCTTAGATGCTTCTTCGATAGAATTTTTTGCTGATAGCGGCGCTAATGCGATCACCGCACAGTTTTTCCCAGAAAAGCCATACACCCAGTTCAGCATCACTACCGAAGATGAAGTGAAAAATTTAAAAATCACCCCAATTCCTTCAATCTGGAAGGACAATAACTAATACTAGAATTTGAATATATGAAAGCAGTACAAAAATGGTCTGTAACCGTTGCACTTGCCGGTTTTCTTTTTGGTTTTGACACCGTAGTAATATCTGGAGCCAACTTACCGGTTAAAGAATTATGGAATCTCTCTCCTTGGTTTCACGGACTGTTCATTATGTCGATGGCCCTGTGGGGAACTGTATTAGGCTCTCTTACCGGCGGTATTCCTTGTGATAAATTTGGGCGCAAAAAAACCTTGTTCTGGATCGGGATTCTCTATTTTGCTTCAGCTCTAGGTTCTGCCTTATCTCCAGATCCATATTTATTTTCCTTTTTTCGCTTCATTGGCGGTGTAGGTGTTGGTGCTTCTTCCGTAGCTGCGCCTACCTATATTTCAGAAATCACCACTGCTTCTAACCGCGGTAAATTGGTCGCACTGTACCAATTTAATCTGGTTTTAGGTATCCTTATCGCATTCTTTTCAAATTATCTTTTAGAAGGTTTTCAAGGTGAAAATGACTGGCGCTGGATGATGGGTGTCGAAGCGATTCCGGCGTTTTTATATACTGTGTTGGTAATGACGGTTCCGGAGAGTCCGCGTTGGTTGCTTCACAAGAAAAAGGATGAACAAGGCGCTTTTGCTGTACTCAATCAAGTTTACGACAAACAGGAAACACAGCGTAAAATTGACAGTATTAAAACCGAATTAGCAAAAACGACTGATGACGTAAAACTCTTTACGGCACGATTTAAAAAACCCTTGATCCTAGCTTTTTTAATCGCCTTTTTTAATCAGGTATCCGGGATCAATTTCATTCTGTACTATGCCCCTGAAATTTTAGTAAAAGCCGGTTTAGCCACCGAAGATTCCTTGTTAAATTCAATTTCAATAGGCGTAGTGAACCTCATCTTTACTTTTGTTGGTGTTGGCTTGATCGACCGTCTGGGCCGCCGTACGCTAATGTTTATCGGTTCGTTTGGTTACATTATCAGCCTCTTTACGGTAGCTTGGTGTTTTTACAGCGGCGCGAGTCCGGCGTTGTTACTCACTTTCATCCTGATCTTTATCGCATCACACGCGGTAGGTCAAGGGGCTGTGATCTGGGTATTTATTTCTGAAGTTTTCCCTAATAAGGTGCGTGCTTACGGGCAATCTTGGGGAACAGGAACGCATTGGGTTTTTGCGGCATTGATCACACTTTTGACTCCTGTTTTCCTAGATGGAGAAGACGGAATTTTTAAAGATAATCCGTGGCCTATTTTTGCATTTTTTGCGTTTATGATGTTTTTACAATTACTGTTTACCAAATTTATGATGCCCGAAACCAAAGGGATTTCGCTTGAAGAACTAGAAGAAAAAATATTGGGATAATGAAAGAGTCTTTAAACGCTATTTGCTTCGGGGAGATTTTATGGGATGTTTTTCCTGACGGAAAAGCTTTAGGCGGCGCTCCGCTCAATTTATGCTTACGCATGAAAAGTCTGGGCGTCACGATGCAAATGATTAGCAGATTGGGCCAAGATGCTTTAGCCGAAGAAACCCGCGAAGCCATTCAAAAATTCCGTCTTGATCAAAATCTGATTCAAGAAGATCCTGCTCTAGAAACCGGAAAAGTAGAAGTCACGCTTGATGCTTCGGGCAGTGCCTCTTACAACATCAAAAAACCGGTCGCGTGGGACGCTATAGCATTGACTGATAAAAACAAAAATGCTGTGCAACAAGCCGATCTATTCATTTTTGGCTCTTTAGCAGCACGCAGCAACGAGTCTAGCGAAACACTTAATAGCCTGCTTCAGCTTGCTGATTATGCCATTTTTGATGTGAATTTACGCGCACCACATTATGAAATGGAAACGCTTATTGAGTTTATGAAGCAAGCGCAAATGATCAAAATGAATGATGAAGAACTTGAAGAAGTAATTGCGCATTTAAATATTACTGGTGAAACCATTCACGAGCAACTCGCTGAAATAAGCAAACGCACAGCTACTGAAATAATTTGCGTCACCTTGGGTGCCAAAGGCGCAGTTCTTTATCAAAATGGTACTACGGTTAGCAATTCGGGTTACAGCACAAAAGTGATAGACACGGTGGGTGCCGGCGATTCTTTTTTAGCCGGACTGATCTACCAACTTTTTAAAGTTGAAAACACACCGGAAAAAGCCTTGGCCTTTGCTTGTGCGTTGGGTGCTTTAGTAGCCGGAACCAAAGGTGCTAACGCCCCCATTACTTCAGAACAAATAGAAGCAAAAATGAGAGAATAGTAACCTTGGGGTAAACCCAAGGTTTTTGAATCTCAATTATTGCGTTATTACTCGGCCATTTTCTCGCATAGCGCGATCGTTTCTTCTACATCAGCCAAGGTCGTACGTGGATTGATCAAACACATACGCAATACGGTTTGCCCATTAAGAATGGTCGTCACCAGCATCGCCTCGCGAGAATCTACCACACCTTCTGATATCTTTGAGTTGAGTGCATCAAGTTCTTGCTCAGAAAGGTTTTGATCAATAGGGTTGTATCTAAAATTGATCACAGCTAGTGTAGCCGGAGAAACGACTTCCCACTTTTTACTTTTCCGAAGAATGCTTTCTACTTTTTCACACAGATCAAAGTTGTATTGCACCGCTTCTCTAAAGGCTTTTAAACCAAAAGTTTTTATGCTCATATAGAATTTAAGCGCTCGAAAACGTCGGGTTAATTGGATTCCGTGGTCGTAAAAATTGATCTCAGAACTGTTCCCTTCAACATCTTTTAAATATTCAGGAACTTCGGTAAATGTTCCGCTTAACCATTTGTGATTTCGCACGAGCAAGCACCCCATTTCATAAGGCTGATAGAACCATTTGTGCGGATCTACCGTTAGCGAGTCGGCTTTTTCAACTCCTTTTAAAAGTTGCTTTCCATTCTTTGCCAGAATGGCTGCGCCACCATAGGCACCATCAATATGAAACCATAAATCTTCGGCCTTAGCAATAGCGGCCAATTCGGTCAATTGATCTACAGTTCCGGTATTCGTTGTTCCAGCTGAAGCCAGCAAGCAAAAAGGTTTCCACCCGGCAAGACGATCTTTGTTGATCGCATTTTTCAGCTTATTGATCGCGAACTTAAATTCAAGATCGGTTGGGATCAAGCGTATCTGTTCTTTTCTAAAGCCCATCACACGAATCGCCTTGATATTTGAAGAATGCGCCTGATCAGAAAGGTAAATCACCGCTTTAGAAAAATCGTCTCCGCATTTGATATTACGTGCAGTGATCAATGCCGTAAGATTTGCCATCGAGCCACCGCTGGTGAAAATTCCGCCCCCGCGTTTTTTAGGAAATCCATATAAACTCAATAACCAGTTTATAGTCACGATCTCTAATTCTGCAGCTGCCGGCGAAGCTGCCCAGCCTCCTGAAAACACATTAAACCCTGTTGCTAAAGCGTCTGCCATCGCACTCACGTAATTGCTGGGCCCGGGCACAAACGAATAAAACTTAGGATGACTCATAATGTTTGTAAAAGGCATCACCTTTTCCATTACAGTATCAAAAACCTCGTTAGCGGCACTAGGCGCTTCTGGAGCGTGCTCGCGTAACAAAGAATCCATTTCTTCACGGCTTGCTTGCGCTACCGGTTTCTTTTTATGTTGGTTGAGGTGATGCTCAACAATAGCATCAACCACTTTATACCCATAATCACGCATTTCTTGTTCAGACAATTCTAAACGCGCTATATCCTTTGCTTCCATCAATATTCAATTTTCTGCAAAACTACGGCTTTAAATTCAGCTAAAACCCTTTGCCCCGTCATGGTTTCTATGGAAGGACGTCCCTTGAACTTTGTAAATATTTTAAGACTTAAAAAAAAGCCAACATCAGGAATACGCTACCTTTGCACAGCAATTTTAAATCTTAAAAGTTT
Source organism: Leeuwenhoekiella palythoae (assembly GCF_020310025.1). GTDB lineage: Bacteria > Bacteroidota > Bacteroidia > Flavobacteriales > Flavobacteriaceae > Leeuwenhoekiella > Leeuwenhoekiella palythoae. The sequence continues at coordinate 2,372,876 of NZ_CP084318.1, read as the reverse complement.
GAAAGAAACATTAGCAAATGTATTTACGCTAAAGACGTTGTTTCGCACCGCTTTCATTCTTAGTTTGCTTGGAGTTTTTGCCTTTATCCTGGATTTTGGTTACGAGCAATCTTCAAAATTGCAAACCTTTCTCAACGCTTATTACCTGTTTATTCTTTTTGTGGGAATCGCCGTTACCCTAGTACGCTACTTCACCCAATCAAAAAAACTAAGCACACAGGTCATTCTTTTTGACGCGGCCAGTATTCTGGTCATTTTATATATCATAGGCATTCATTTTTTTGGTGCCGAAGCGCATAAGCATTTAAATTTTCTCTATAGTGACAGCTGGGTAAGGGCAGCGATCTTACTCACATTTATTAGAGAATTTGCAGAGCAGCGCGTGAATTACAAAAAGAGCCACCTCAACCCGGCGCAACTCTTTATTGCCAGTTTTGTTGGGATCGTTTTATTAGGCACTTTTTTACTGATGCTTCCCAAAGCTACTTATGACGGGATTTCATTTTTAGATGCCCTGTTCACGTCTACAAGTGCGGTTTGTGTAACCGGTCTGATCGTAGTAGATACGGGAACTTTTTTTACACCGCTTGGCCAAAACATCATCGTTTTTCTCATTCAATTGGGAGGTCTGGGCATTCTAACTTTTGCCAGTTATTTCAGCTATTTTTTTAAGGGAATGTCCACCTTTGAAAATCAGGTGGTGTTGAGTGATATGAATAATTCGCAAAAGATCAGTGAAGTCTTTTCTACGCTAAAACGTATTCTTATCATTACCTTTTCGATCGAAGCTGTTGGAGGAATTCTAATTTTTCTAAGCCTTAAAGCAGAAAACTTTCAAGACTTTACAGATCGGTTCTTTTTCTCGGTTTTCCACTCAATTTCGGCTTTTTGTAATGCCGGTTTTTCAACGCTATCTAACGGTATTTATGATATCAATTTTAGATATAACTATTTTTTACAGCTCACCCTAATCGGACTTTTTGTCTTTGGCGGATTGGGTTTTCCTATTGTCATCAATATTCTCAAATATTTAAAGTACAAGATCGTCAACCCTATCAAATACTGGGATCGCGGAACTTTGAGCAAACCTTGGGTATTAAGTCTTAGCAGCCGTATAACCCTGATCACCACAACCGCATTATCGCTTTTAGGCACCGCTGTTTTTTATGCTAATGAGTACCACAATACGCTGGCTGAGCATAATGGTTTTGGCAAATTTGTAACGGCACTTTTTGGAGCCACTACGCCCAGAACAGCCGGTTTTAATACACTAGATATGAATCAGCTGCATTTTTCTACACTGATGATGATCTTCTTATTGATGTGGGTTGGCGCCTCGCCCGCTTCAACAGGGGGTGGTATCAAGACCAGCACCTTTGCGATTGCTACGTTAAACTTTTTGAGCCTCGCTAAAGGTAAAGAACGCATAGAAGTGTATCGCAGAGAGATCGCTGATATCTCGGTGAGAAGGGCATTTGCTATCATCTCGTTATCGCTAGTTGTAATTGGCTTTGCGGTGATCGCTATCGCAGCTTTTGATCCTGATAAAACCTTGCTCAGCATTGCCTTTGAATGCTTTTCTGCATACAGTACCGTAGGCCTCAGTTTAGGAATTACTTCAAGTCTTTCAGCTAGTAGTAAAGGGGTATTGATCATCGTGATGTTTATTGGGCGCGTGAGTATGCTTACGATACTTATCGCGATCTTCAGAAAGATGAAATACAAGGCCTACCGCTACCCTAGCGAAGAAATTTTGATCAATTAAAACGTTTAGATTATGAAATATATCATTGTGGGATTAGGAAGCTTTGGCGCTTCTTTAGCCGAAAAACTTACCGCTCAAGGCAACGAAGTTATTGGCATTGATATTAAAATGAACCGTGTAGATGCTTTAAAAGAAAAAATCACGCACACCATTTGTCTAGATGCGACCGATGAATCTACCGTAACTGGTTTACCGCTTAAGGATACCGACATTGTTGTTGTCGCTATTGGTGAAAATCAAGGCACCAATGTGATGGTGACTGCACTGCTCAAAAATCTAAAAGTAAAAAAACTTATCAGCAGGGCGGTAAATCCCTTGCACGAGAATGTATTGAGCGCCATTGGTGTTGATGAGATCGTACACCCGGAACAAGAAAGCGCAGAACGCCTGGCAAAAAAACTGTGTATGCGCGGCGTTGTAGATTCCTTTGAGCTGAATGAGTATTTTAGTATTGTAGAGGTGAAATTACCTAAGCAATATGAAAATAAAACGGTGGAAGAAGTTCAGTTTAGAGAACGCTATAATCTTCTTGTTTTAACCACGCTGAAGAATGCATATGTAGATACCGAAATTGGTAAAACCAAAACCATTATCGATGTTCAAAGTGTCGCCACACCCCAATTGTTATTAGAGCGTGGAGACATTTTAGTTCTTTACGGCGCCAACAAAGACATCCGAAAATTTATCAATTCTTAGAATAAGGTTATTGCGACTTCGATCGCTCCATACTCTTGCTCAGGATTCCACATTGCGGTTGCTGCCATTGGGATCGTGAACTTTTTAAGCACAGGAACTTCTCTGGCGTAAATCAAACCCACATTGGTTAGATTAGGCTTATCGCCGTAAAAATGAGCCTCATTTTCAAAAGAGAACGCTCCGCCCACAAAGGCGCTGATCGACCAATCTTTCTTCTGTATCAAACCGTAACTAACCTCCACATAATTAGAAAACGCATTTTTCAGTTCGCCATCACTAGCAACATAAGTATCTCGCCCTTGTACGATAGTGCTCCAAGAAAGCTTTAACGGAATAGGCTTAAATTCATATCCTAAAGTCACGTCGATAAAATGAGAAGTAGTGCTTCGGTCGTAGTCAAAAATACCGGCGTCCGGGAAATCACTATAGTTGTTAATATCCCATACACTTAACGAAAAACCGTTTGTACTATACGAAACGTAGTAATCAAATTCAGTATAATATCCGGTCACTCCGGCACCTCCCCAAAGTCCGGCTTTGAATTTTCCATCGCGTGAAGTATAGTTAAGATCTACATCCAGAACCGGAGCATCGGTCACGCGTAAACCCTTCCAGAGGTGCATATTTTTAGCCTTCAGATTAAATGCGAAAGGCTTGTATTTTGTAGCTGTAGAATCTTCAATTTGCAGATCTGAAGAGCGTAAGTCTTCCTGTGCCTGTAGCTGCTGAAGTGCGAGAATGCACCACAGCGCTAAGGCCGTTTTAAATAATTTCATAAAATGGTTTAGATATAAATTAGTTTAAGGCTAAAAAGAGAAAGGCTGCGAGAACAGCGCCAATGATGGGACCTAAAACAGGAATCCAGGCGTAACTCCATCCGCTATCGGTTTTGCCTTTTATGGGTAGTAGTGCGTGAACAATACGCGGACCTAAATCACGCGCCGGGTTGATCGCATAGCCGGTTGTTCCTCCTAGAGAAAGACCAACTCCCCACACGACGAATGCCACAGGAATCGCTCCTATAGAGCCCAGACCCACTTTAGTTCCTGTACCGTCAGCAATTTCTGCATCAGAAAAATAGAATACACAAATAAGCAACACGAAAGTCCCTAAAATCTCACTTACTATATTTCTAAAATTATTTGGGATCGCCGGATCTGTACAAAACACCGCACGTTTGAGTCCGCCGTCTTCAGTGGCATCAAAATGGTCTTTATACATCACATACACCAAGGAAGAACCTATCATCGCCCCAATAAATTCTGCTGCGAGATACGTAGGTACATCTGCCCACGGAAACAAACCACCGGCTGCCAGACCTATGGTCACCGCCGGGTTTAAATGCGCCCCACTATACGGGCCGGCAACAACAACACCTACAAAAACTGCAAGTCCCCAAGCGGTGGTGATGGTCATCCAACCACCACCATTCCCCTTGGTTTTATTTAAAATATCATTAGCTACAATTCCTCCTCCTAAAAGGATCAATAAAGCTGTTCCTAAAACTTCTGCTATAAATGGTGTCATAATTCTTATAATTTAGTCCAGTGTTCTAGTGCTTTAACTGCGCGGTACCAACCTTTGATTCCGGCTTCTACATCCTCCTTAGGTTTAACGGGCTCAAAGCGTTTATCTTCTTGCCACATCTCTTGAATCTCTTCTTTACTTTCCCAGAAGCCTACGGCAAGACCTGCAAGATATGCAGCTCCCAAAGCAGTAGTTTCGGTGATTTTAGGACGAACAGTAACTGAATCTAATACGTCTGCCTGAAATTGCATCAAGGTTTCATTTACCGAAGCGCCACCGTCAACACGCAGTTCTTTAATATCAATTCCTGAATCAGCTTCCATAGATTTTAGAATATCCATCGTTTGATAAGCGATTGCTTCGATCGAAGCACGTGCGATATGCGCATCGGTGGTTCCGCGGGTTACGCCAAAAATAGTTCCCTTTGCTTTTTGATTCCAATACGGTGCACCAAGACCGGCAAATGCTGGAATAAAATATACGCCATCTGTAGATTCAACAGACTCTGCCAGCGGTTCTACATCTTCAGATTTATTGATAATTCCTAAACCATCGCGTAACCATTGTACTACGGCACCACCAATAAAAATGCTTCCTTCGAGTGCGTATTCGGTTTTACCGTTAATTCTCCAGGCAACCGTGGTCAATAAATTATTCTTAGAAAGAATAGGTTTGTCACCAATATTCATCAGCATAAAGCAACCCGTTCCGTAGGTATTTTTAACCATTCCTTTTTTGGTACACATCTGCCCAAACAATGCTGCCATCTGATCTCCCGCGATTCCGGCAATAGGAATTTTAGATGCAAAAATGGTGGTTTTGGTATGCCCATACACTTCACTAGAATCTTTAACTTCCGGAAGCATACTTTTTGGAACATCAAAAAGCTCAAGAAGTTCCTCGTCCCATTCCATCGTATTGATGTTAAAAAGTAAGGTTCTACACGCATTAGTAACATCAGTCACATGTAAGTCACCTTTAGTGAATTTCCAGATCAACCACGTATCTATGGTTCCTAGAATCAAATCACCGGCTTCGGCTTTTTCGCGTGCACCATCTACATTATCGAGTATCCATTTTACTTTGGTTCCGGCGAAATACGAGTCGATCACCAATCCGGTTTTCTCCTGAATCATTTCGGCTTTGCCATTTTCTTTCAGCTCTTCGCAATAATCTGCTGTACGCTTGTCTTGCCAAACGATCGCATTATATACGGGTTCACCTGTGTTTTTATCCCAAACAACAACTGTTTCCCGCTGATTGGTAATCCCGATCCCTGCTATGTTTTTTCCGTTTAAACCCTTAGAAACGGTGGCCTCGGCAGCAACACCCGCTTGTGTGGACCAAATTTCCTGAGGATCGTGCTCTACCCAACCCGGCTTAGGGAAGTATTGTTTAAATTCTTTCTGAGCTATCGACACAATTCCACCTTTCTTGTCGAAAACGATTGCGCGCGAACTTGTTGTTCCCTGATCCAGGGATAATATAAACTGGTCCATGTTGTATAATATAGGTTTAAAGATTAAGGCACTGCGACGTTAAAGCCGTAGAGCCCGATTTTATTTATACGGTAACCGTATTGCCTTCAATGCAATAGTGGTTAGCCAATTTTGTAAATTCTTCTATCTGGTTAAGTTTCCAGGCTTCATCACGATTCAGCTCAGCTGCGATCAATCGCGCTACCTCAGCAGTCATTTCACGGGCAGCAGCCGCATCTAAAAACAAAGCTCTCACGCGTCTAGCCAACACATCTTCAACTGTACGCGCCATTTCATAACGCACGGCCCAGATCACTTCCGCTTTCAAAAACGGAAGACGCTCGTGTAATTTCTCACCTAATTCCGGTTGTTCTTTTATCAGACTCGCAATCCCTTTTTGATCGCTTCCGTAGATGTATAAATGATTGGTACGATCTTCTGTAGGCGTTGCTCCGTGAATTGCCAAATGCGCTGTTTCACAGGCTTTCTTCGGAAGTTTTTTAAGCGAAATCGCTTTATTTATCGTGTCTTGTGCCATTCTACGGTAGGTGGTCCACTTTCCGCCGGTAATGGTTATCAAACCGGTTTCTGAAACGATCACTTTATGGCTACGCGAAATTTCTTTCGTTTTTTCTGAATCGTCTTTAGGCGCAGCAAGCGGACGCAAACCGGCAAAAATGCTGCGTACATCAGCGCGCGTCACTTTTTTATTCAAATAATTATTGAAGGTTTGCAGGATAAATTCAATTTCTTGCTCCTGAGCCTGAGGTTCCAAACTATGATCATCCAGATTGGTATCTGTAGTACCCACCAACACTTTATCATGCCAAGGCACTGCAAACAACACGCGACCGTCACTGGTTTTAGGGATCATAATCGCATCGTCTCCAGGCAAAAATGATTTATCAAAAACCAAATGCACCCCCTGACTTGGCACTACCGATTTTTTAGCTTCGGCGTTTTCCATACGCAGAATCTCATCTGTAAATACTCCGGTTGCATTGATCACAACATCACTTGAAAACGTATAATGGGCATCGGTTTCGGTATCTTTCGCTTCGACACCTATAATTTTGCCGGTATCGTTTTGCAAAAGATCAGTGACTTTAAAATGGTTAAGTAAAGTAGCTCCGTTTTCAATTGCGGTTTGTGCAATATTCGTTGCCAAACGCGAATCATCAAACTGGCCATCTTTATATACGACTCCACCATAAAGTCCTTTTTGTCTTAGGGTTGAAAGACGCTCTGTAGTCTTGGTTTTGTTGATATGCTTCGATTTTCCTAAACTCAATTTTCCGGCTAGAAAATCATAAGCTTTTAACCCGATGGTATAATAAATTCCTTCCCACCATCTGTAGTTTGGAATAATGAAGTTTTGATTCTTCACCAGATGCGGTGCATTTTGCGCCAATAACCCGCGCTCGTACAAGGCTTCTTTAACCAGATCAATATCTCCTTGTGCGAGATAGCGCACGCCACCGTGTACTAATTTGGTACTTCGGCTAGAAGTTCCCTTTGCATAATCTACCTGCTCTAGCAACAAGGTTTTATAACCTCTAGTAGCACTATCTAAAGCTACTCCAAGTCCTGTTGCTCCTCCTCCAATCACAATCACGTCCCATTTTTTGGTTTGTGAAAGTTGTCCTGTCAAATGCTCACGCGCAAATATATTCGCCATCGTTTGGTTTCTTAATTTTTCTTTATGCTGCCAAATATATATAAAATGACACTAAAACGATTTCATTTGAAAGTTAAAGTTTCGTTTAAATTGTTAAAAAACACAATATCGATTAAAAACGAAACAAAAAGAAATCGTTTTTAAAAACGCTTTAAGACCTTATATTTGTAGTGCTTTTATGCGCTCAAACCTTATAGTAATGGAACGTCATCAGGAAATTTTAGATCTTTTAAAAAAAGAGAAACATGTTAAAGTTGCGACCCTTTGTGAGCGACTCGATGTCTCAGCCGTAACCATAAGAAAAGATTTGAAACTTCTGGAAGATAAAGGCTTGCTCTTTAGAACACACGGTGGTGCCTCTTTAGAAAATCCTTATATGAACGAGCGCGACGTAAGCGAAAAAGCTTCAATATCTGCCGAAGAAAAATCGCTCATAGCAGAAGCGGCTGCTCAACGCATTCAGGAAAACGATTCTATTATTATCGCAAGCGGAACCACCGTACAACAGCTGGCGAAAGCGATTAAACCCATTGGTAAACTCAACGTGATTACCTCCTCGCTTCTCGTTGCGATTGAGTTGATGAAACATCGCGATATAGATATTATTCAATTGGGCGGAAACATTCGCCATCGCTCCGGTTCGGTTACAGGGCATTATGCAGAGCATATTTTGCAACACATTTCTTCTCATCAATTTTTTATGGGAGTTGATGGGATTGATCTCGATTTTGGCTGTACTACCACTAATATTGAAGAGGCGATCTTGAATAAAAAAATGATGGAAGCCGCGCAGAAAACGATCATTCTAGCAGATTCTTCAAAATTTGGAAAACGCAGTTTAGCTAAGATCTGCGAACTTGATGAGATTAGCGAGATCATTACAGACAAGGATCTATCTGCCGCAGATGCAGAGCGCATTCGCGAGATGGGAATAAAATTAACCTTGGTCTAGATTACTCCAGCTTAAGTTGCAGGTATTTTATTTTTGACCGGTTATGCGTGTATGTTATATGCACCAAACCTTCTGAATCTTGAATGATCGCAGGATAGCTGAATTCGCCTTCAGCCTCATCTTCTAACTGCAACACATCTTCCCAATGCGAACCGTCTGTACTGTACGCCAGATTGAGTTTATTACGCCCGTCTGACCAATCAGCTCCGGCTTCGGTAGGATTGTAAACCAAAAGAAAATTTCCGCTTTTAAGCGTAACCGCATCAATCCCACTATTGGGATTAAGCATCGTTCCCTTGGTAGCTTCAGACCAGGTTTTACCTTGATCTGAACTTTCACTTTCTAAAATATAATTCTGATCGCTGCGTAATAAAGCTTTCAGATTTCCATTTTTAAGCTGAATCAAAGTAGGCTGAATGACTTTAACCGTATCTGCTGAAGGTATCCTAACGCGCTCCCAAGAATAGCCGTTATCGCTTGATAATTCAATATGCGATTTCCAAACTGCACCGTCTTCTGACTCTACGCTAGACGGACTTACAATACTTCCGTTTGCAAGTTGAATAGGCTTATTTTTGATAGGACCTAAAATTCCATCGGGTAATTGCTCTGCTGCTGACCACGAAGCGCCGTTATCTTCAGAAGTTTTCCATTTTCCCCACCAGGAAGATGGCGACGGACCTTCTTTGTAATACAGCATCAATGTATTTTCGGCATTTTTGAAAAGCACGGGATTCCACGTAGGGTAACTTAGCGTATCGTTTTCTACCTTACCGTCAGCTATTTTTTGCGGTGTTGACCAAACGGTATCCGTTAGTTTACTTTGATAGATACTTACGTCAGGATGCCGCTCGTATTCCCCACCAAACCAAGCTGCGATAATACTTCCGTCCTGGGCCTCAACCAAGGTTGAAGCGTGACACTGCGGAAAAGGCGCTTCCTCGTAAATAAACCCTTCTTGTACGATTCTTAATTTAGGCGTTTCGCTCGTTTGACACGCAGTAAACACACCTAAAACTAAAACGACTACGTGTGCTTTGATCTTTTCTAAATGCATTGGTTAGGCTAATTCTCCAACGATCAATCTTCCGTGATACGCTTCTGCTTCCACGAGATGATGAAGTTCGGTTAAATTGAATTGAGTGATTTTTCCGGCAGGCATAATCTCTAGTTTATTTCCCGCCATTGTTATTAGTCGGTTTAAATTTTCCGCCCCATCAAACGCATTAGATTTCCCTCCTGAAGTGAGTAAGGTATCTACACCTTCAACCTGCAAAAGCTCTTTTAAAGCCGCGTCAATATCTGGTGTTGCATCAATGGCTTTATGAATCACCACTTTTAAAGGCTTTGCTGCTTTAGTAAGCATTTCAATAGCCTCAATATTGAGTTTCTTAGATTCATTTAAAACGCCAAAAACTACACCCTCAGCGCCTTCTTTCTTACAAAAGGCTATGCAGGCTTTCATATGTTCAAGCTCTTCTTCACTGTAATTAAAGTCGCCATTACGCGGCCTGATCATCACGCGTACCGGGATCTTAACCGCCTTGATCACTTCAGAAATTAGATCTGGAGCCGGCGTTAAACCGTCAAAAGCAAGGTAAGCACAAAGCTCCAAGCGGTCTGCTCCTTTTTCTTCGGCTTTAATGGCCTGAGCCAGGCTTTCTACGCAAGCTTCTTTGATATATTTTTTTGACATAGGGGCTTTGTTTAATTTTTTAGATCCTCAAGAATCGGTGTTTTTTGTGCGGAAATAGAAGTTACTGCAACGTCATTGAGTTGTTCAAAAATAGTAATAGTATTGTCCTTTTTCTTCAGCCAACATCCCGGAACGTAAAGCGTTTGCTGTGGGCCCACTTTCCAATAACGCCCTAAATTATGTCCGTTTACAAAAACGATTCCCTTACCCACTTCGCTCATATTAAGAAAGGTATCTCCCTGCTTTTTCAAATCAAAATTTCCGGAATACACAACAGGTCTTCCTGTTTTTACTTCCGTTGAATTTTCAACTTCCGGCACTTCCGCAAAAGGCGCTTTATACATCTCCCAACCACCTGTGATCTCATAATCATTGATGCTCACGGGAGCGATAATTCCTTTAAGGTTATTCACGATCTCTGCCCCGTAATTGATGCGGCCCATATTCTCTACCAAGATCTCTAAACTCCCATTAAATGGAATTTTAATCGGCATTTCATACGAGTTGAAGACGCGGTTGAGTTCGCCTACTTTCTTACCATTTACATAAACGGTTGCAAAATCGCGTAACCCGGGCACTTTAAGCGTTCCGGTGATAGGTTGCGTAAAGCGTTTTTTATACAACACATAACCATAACCTTGCTCGAGTTGCTCAAACGTAAGCGGAGTATCACTTGTCACCGGTTTTTGCTTTTTGATATTGGTAAGCGCATCAATTGTTTTTGTCAATTGAATCTGCGGAATTTCAATCACCGGAATTTGCTCCGGAACCTCCGGGATCTCATATGGTGCATATTTTTTTAGCAATGCGCGAATGCTGTCATATTTGGGAGTTGCCCAACCTGCTTCAGAAATAGGCGCATCATAATCGTAGCTGGTAATATCCGGCTGAATATCGTGCTCATCATTATAATTGGCTCCTGAGGTAAAACCGAAATTGGTTCCGCCGTGGGCCATATAAAAATTGAAATTCACACCGTTTTTAAGATACACTTCAGTTTGTTTTGCAATATCTGAAGCGCTAATTTTTACAAAAGGCTCTGCCCAATGATCTAACCAACCGGGATAAAACTCGGCAACCATATATGGCCCTTCGTTGTTATTGAATTTATTGACCACCTTTTTCAGGTTATCGATATTTCCTTCTCCATTAGCTGTAGGTAATACACCTTCAAGACTTCCGCCTTCAAAGAGCCACGCACCATCAGAAGTGAAAAATGGTGCCTGAAAACCGGCATCTTTCAGCATTTTGAAAATAGCTTCTTTATATGCTTTATGATCTTCAGGAGCGATATCTTCCCGCTGAGCCACATACGAACCAAACTCATTCTCTACCTGCGTCATAATGATATTCCCACCATTATTAACCTGCAAAGGCGTTACTTGTTTAGCGAGTTCGTTGATGTATTCTTTACAAGCTGCTAAAAATTGTGCATTGTTCTCACGCACTTTAAGCCCCGGAATGTTTTGTAAAAACCAAGGATAACCACCAAACTCCCACTCACCGCAGGCATAAGGTCCCGGGCGTAAAATGACAAACATCTCTTCTTCCTTGGCGATTTTAATAAACTCGGCTACGTTTCGGTTTCCGGTTTTAAAATCCCAAACTCCGGGAGCCGGATTGTGGTAATTCCAGAATACGTAGGTGGCTATGGTATTCAAACCCATCGCTTTCATCATCTGAATGCGATGACGCCAATATTCTTTAGGAATACGCTCGTAATGCATCTCACCGGAGTAAATAGGTGTTGGCTTTCCATTGTACACAAAAGAGCCATTTTCTATTTTGAATGGGGCATCATCCTGAGCTTGAGCAAAGCCAAAACTCAGCATAATTAGGACTAAAACGAAAAAATTTGTTCTTACAACTTGCATAGAATCTAGTATACTTCGATGTTAGAGATCAATGGGCAAGCTAAAGCTTCGGTGATCTCGATTTTAAGTTTTGACGTCTCCACTCCGTTTAATTTCAGAATGCGTTTATGCCCGATCGTCGTTTGGTTTTGCACTTCTTTCCAGGTACCATCTTCCCACACAGAAACCGTAAACGCAGCCACGCGCTGACCGAGTTTAATATACTCTTGAAGCGAAATATAATGCAGTATTTGTGGCGCTTCCCAGTTCAGTTCGATGCTTCCGGTAGTAACACCGTCATTTGTTGCCCAATAGGTTTCTGCATCACCATCAAGCACTTTATCTGCGGCATAAATCGGCTTATCGCCACGTACAGGAGTTGCGGTGGCAGTGGCTTTTTCGGCTAAATTTTCAGCAAAAACACTGTCTAATATTTTTCTGAATCCACGAAGTGACGCCACATCATTCTCGTGAAATAAACCACGACGGTCTGGCGGAATATTCAACAATAAGGTTGAACCGCGACCTACCGAAGTCAGATACAATTCAAATAAATTTTCTGGAGAACGCACCAGCGAATCTTCTGAAGCGTGATAAAACCAACCCGGACGAATCGACGTATTTACCTCTGCCGGAATCCAGCTTTTTCCGTTTTTGGTTCCGCTTTGCAAGAGTTCTTCAATTCCTGCTTTACCTGCATAAAGCGTATCTGTCGTAATCGTATTCCAATGGGTTTCACCGCCTATTCCGCGCTCATTTCCTACCCAACGCAAATCTGGTCCTGCGTCGCTAAAAAATAACACAGGCGGTTGCATCGAATCAACCATTTTTAAAGTCGTTGGCCAATCGTAATAATTTTGACGGTCGATCTTGCGCTCTTCATTGGCGCCGCCATAATAGCCGTCACCTCCGTTAGCACCGTCAAACCACATTTCAAAAACAGGTCCGTAGCCCGTGAATAACTCTTTAAGTTGATTGCGGTAATAGGTGATATAAGATTCCTCGCCATAATCGGCGCGATTACGATCCCAAGGCGATAAATAAACGCCAAACTCCAATCCGTGCGCTTTAGCAGCTTCTGCAACTTCTTTTACTAAATCCCCTTTTCCATCTTTATACGGACTCGAAGCTATATCGTGCTCTGTATATGCTGAAGGCCATAAAGCAAAACCGTCGTGGTGTTTTGCAGTTAGAATGGTTCCGCTGAAGCCGGTTTCTTCCAGAACAGACATCCACTGATCGGTGTCCAATGCAGACGGGTTAAAAAGCTCTGGAGATTCATCTCCATAACCCCATTCTTTATCGGTAAACGTGTTTATGGTAAAATGAATAAAGGCATTCATTTCCATATCATACCAAGCAAGTTGATCTTCTGAAGGCACTGCCCCATAAGGCTCAGGGACACCATCATTTGAAGATTCACAGGCTACAATACCGCACAATAAAAAACTTAAAAAAGGAATATAGAATCTATTCATACAAAGCGTTTATTCTGATTTATAAGAAAATGCAAGCGCTGCTTTTGCGGCGTTTCTTACCGAAGCAGGAAGCCTTACAGTTACCACATTATCTTTAATCGTATAGTTTAATTTTTTTCCGGTACTTACCAGTTTAAGACTGCTTCCTTTTTTAGGAGGATTTCCTTCCCAGCTCACCGTATTGGGTACCGCTTCACCTTCGGTCAATAGGGTTATTGCAAAGGTATTTTTGTCGTTTGCCGTAAAATAGGTTGCCTCACTGTGATAATTGTCGATCGCGTGGGTACCGTAAATTGCCTCACCGTTTGTATCTAACCAATCTCCTATTTCAGTAAGAATGGGTATTGCATCAGGAGGTAATAAACCGTCTGGTTGTGGACCAACACCTAAAAGCATGTTTCCACCTTTGGCTACCACTTCAATTAAACTGTGAATCACCTTTGCCGAAGTTTTAAAGTTGTCATTAGGCACATACCCCCAGTTATTTCCTAAGGTCATATTGGTTTCCCAAGGATGATCTAGTTTGGTTTCCGGGATCGAACGCTCAGGAGTTTGATAGTTCTCGTAAGGTCCGTGAACGGTACGGTCTGCAAAGATGATTCCCGGCTGCGCCTCACGTGCCATTTTTGCGATGCGCGGCATATCGATCTCCTGACTGAATTCCGGAATTGGAGCTCCCCAGGCACGCACTTCATCGGTTACGGTCTCACGCGGGCGCACCCAGCCACCATCTAACCATAAAATGTCAATTGATCCATAATCGTGCATCAACTCACTGATCTGGTTGAATGTGAAATCCTGAAAGCTTTTCCATTTTTCAGGATACTTTCTAATGTCATAATTCACATTACGGTCTGGTGTTGCATATTTATCCCACCAGAAATCTTGCGAATGCCAGTCTGGTTTAGAAAAATAAGCACCGATCATAAAATCTTTCTTTCTAAATGCCTCAAATACATATTTGGCAACATTGGCTTTTGGATGGTTTTTGAAAGGTCCGTTGGTGATTTTATAATCAGTTTGCTGGGTATCAAACATATTGAAACCGTCGTGATGCTTGGTGGTAAAAACCACATATTTCATTCCGGCATCAGCTGCAGCCTCAGCCCATTGATCCGGATCAAAATTCACCGGATTGAAAACTGAACTCAAGTTCCAATACCATTTTTTATAGTCGTTGTATGAGATTCCTTCAGGACGCTCCAGCCAAGGCTCAGAGCAAATTTGCCAGCTCTCGATAATCCCGGGAACTGCATACACGCCCCAGTGAATGAGCATCCCAAACTTTTGATCTCCCCAAACGGCAAGTTTTTCCTTTACCTGAGGGTCGATAGGTGCTTGATATATTTTGGATTGCTCGTGCAAGTTGCCGCCTTGAGCAAATAAGCTGTTGCTGCCGGCTAGGGAGCACAGCAGCACAGCTAAAACATAAAAAAACTTAGAGTATGAAAGGTCTCGCATAAGTATCGTTAGTTGTTTGAAAGTTGTATAGATTCTGAAAGTTCAAAACGTTTTTTAAGCCGAATATCTTGAGAAGAAGTTCCTAATTGCACTTCAAATTCCCCGGCTTCTGCTACGTGATTCATTTCAGCGTCATAAAGCGCTAATTCTAAAGGCGTTAAGATGAAAGTCACTGTTTTGCTTTCGCCCTTGGCTAAATAAATGCGTTCAAAACCGCGTAATTGTTTTACCGGAGTGACCACGCTACTCACCACATCGCTTAGGTACAGCTGAACGACTTCGTCTCCATCCCTATCTCCAATATTTTTCACATCAACCGAAACTTCAATGGTTGTGTTTGCAGCATTTCCGCTTTGCGAAATTTTCAAATCTGAATAGTCAAAAGTGGTATAGCTCAAGCCGTGACCAAAAGCATATAATGGTGCCGAAGTTTCTTCAACATAATCGCGCCGTTTAGGCCACCAGTGGTTATAATACACAGGAGATTGCCCAACCGATTTTGGGATCGAGACCGGCAAGCGCCCCGCCGGATTATAATCACCAAATAAAACATCTGCCAGCGCGTGACCACCCTGTGAACCGGGATACCACGTGTCTATGATCGCAGGAATGTGTTTGGCAGGCCAATTGATCAACAAAGGTCTGCCGGTAATCAACACTAATATTGTGGGAGTTCCTGTCGCTTCTACCGCCTGTAATAGCTCCAATTGTTTCCCCATAAGATCTAAAGTAGAACGGTCATAACCTTCTCCACTTTCCATATCACTTAAAACTTGATCCTCTTTTGAGGAAACGGTCGCTGCACCGGTCTCTAGGTATTCGGTTTTAAAATCACGTGCGCTAGAACCACCGAGCACCACAATAGCGACTTCAGCATTTTTTGCCGCTGCTACCGCCGCAGGAATATCGATTTGTGTGGTGTCGCGAATGGCTGTTCCTTTTACATAAGTGATTTCAGCCTTTGGCATTTTGGTGCGAATTCCCTCAAGAGGCGTTACAATAAATTCGGATTCTTGTGGTGCAGTATAGTCGCCTAATTGATTATACATCATATCAGCATTAGGGCCGATCACTGCTATTTTTTTAAGATCTTTAGATAGCGGAAGCAAACCGTTCTCATTTTTAAGTAAGGTCACGCCTTCCAGCGCCATTTCTTTTGCGATTGCGATATGTGCCGCGCTTCGCACCACTTTTTTAGGCGCTTTTTCTTCTACATACGGATTTTCAAAAAGACCCATTTTAAACTTTAAACGCAATACATATTTTACAGCTTCATCTAAGCGCGCTTCAGAAACTTTTCCATTTTTAAAAGCGTTGAGCAATTCATCATCAAAACCATTCCCACCTAAATCTGCATCTACACCGGCGTTCATTGCTAAGGCAGCAGCGTCCTCAAAAGTTGCAGCCGCGTGATGATCACCTTTAATACCTTCGATGCTTGCTAAGTCTGAAACCACAAACCCTTCAAAACCCCATTGCTCGCGCAATAAACCGGTAAGCAAGGCTTTATTTGAAGTACTCGGAATTCCATCAACCGAACTGTACGCCGTCATAACCGAAAGCACACCAGCATCGATCGCTTTTTTAAACGGATACATATAATCTTGCATGAGTTCACGTTGTCCTATATGCACCGCGCCACCGTTGTGACCACCTTCTGAAACGCCGTATGCAGCAAAATGCTTTAAGGTAGAAATTACACTTTCAGGATTTTCTATTCCTTCACCTTGGAAACCTTCTATAACGCCCAATCCCATTTCAGAAATTAGATAAGGATCTTCGCCGAAGGTCTCTTCTACCCGAGACCAGCGCGGTTCACGTGCAAGATCCAGAATAGGACCGTAACCAATATGTGCACCTTGAGCCCGCAGCTCTTTTGCAACTGCCGCTCCCATTTTTCTATTCAATTGCGGATTAAAGGTACTCGCCTGACCGATAGCTGATGGAAATTCGGTAGTCCCAATAGCCATATGGCCGTGCATAGCTTCTTCTGCCAGAAATAATGGAATACCTAACCTACTTTCTTCAACTGCAACTTTTTGAATGGCGTTAGTCGCATTTGCAGCGAGTTCCGGATTCAGACCATTTGACAAGGTTTTTTGCGTCCAGGGATCGGCACGCATCACCCCCCAAAGAGCGCCTATTTTTTGAGTGGCAATCGCCTCCTTTAAAGCCTCACTGGCTTTAACTGAATTACCAGTTTTTGTGTACATTTTCCATCCCAAAAGTGTGGTGAGTTGTCCTACCTTTTCTTCGATAGTCATACGCTCTACGAGATCATTAACGCGATCCTCTACTGGCTCCTGCGCATTCTTATAGACTGCATTTGCAGGAACTTCTTCTTGAGCGCAAAGCTGCGCCACCGCGAAAACAAGCACGAACACAGTGGCAAACAACTTCTTAAAATAAATATAACACATAAGGTTCTTTATCAATTTTGGTATCGCTTTGTGAAAAACGCAAACTTTACGTTAGAATTTCAACAATAAGCTTTTTAAAACTAAAAGAACATTAAACAGATTTGAAAAATAATCGCTGAATAACCGCTGAACGTAGCTTAGTAACGCTAAATATTAAGATTTTTTTAAATGTTTGTAAAGTAGGTGTAATCGCCTCCAGCCTTTGAAAACGTTGTACTTGATTTAAAGATTAAATATTAAATTAGTCTAAAGTTAATCCCAAAGCAGGTCTTCGCTTAAACAAAAAAAGGGTGCTTTTGCGAGCACCCTTTTCACCAGAAACAATTTAAAAAAACTCAAAAAACTCTCGTTTTTATGCGCTGCCATAGCTTCACCAGGGCTATGGTTGCAATCAGCGTGAGTAACGTTAGGATGCTGGCTTGGGTATAATACCCGTAAATCCAGTATCCGGTGCTAAAAAGCGCACCATATATTGTGACACAACCTACTAATGTGGCTAAAACACCCGCAGGAACAGACCATTTCTGATTGGTCGTAACTAAAGCAGCTCCTTGGGCACGTGCTTTAATAATAATTTTCTCCCAACCGGGACCACCGGGTTGTGTTTGTCTATAAAAATCAAATAAGGTTTTATCCTTTTCAGGACGCGTCAAGAAGGTAACTGCTAACCAAACAATGGAAGTTAAAAGCACTACAACAGGATAGGTTGACCAGTTAGGCAACACACCATCTGCTTCGGCGGTACCAAAGAGCACCACTCCTAAAGAAGTAAAGTTGAAAAGAATGGAAATAATTCCCGAAGAGAACATTGCAGAGATCTCACTCCACGCGTTGATTCTCCACCAAAACCAGCGTAGAATAAATATCAATCCAGTACCTGCTCCAAACATCAAGATAATATTGAAGAGTTGGTATGCATTAGTCAATAGTAACGCAACCCCAGAACTCACCACCATCAACAGTACTGTTGAAATTCGGCCTACATTTACCAGTTCTTTTTGAGAGGCTTTCGGTTTAACATAGCGCGCGTAAAAGTCATTTACTACGTACGATGAACCCCAGTTCAAATGCGTTGAAATTGTTGACATATAGGCTGCGATCAGCGATGCCATCACCAAGCCTAACAATCCGCTTGGTAGTTTGGTCAACATTGCAGAATACGCCAAATCATCACCTAATTTACTTTCTACAATATTGGGAAATGCCTCGTGAATGCTCGCAATATCAGGATATACTACAATTGAAGCTAAGGCTACTAAGATCCACGGCCAAGGACGCAACGCATAGTGCAAAGCATTAAAGAAAAAGGTTGCTCCAATCGCGTGATTCTCATCTTTAGCCGCAAGCATACGCTGCGCAATATAACCACCTCCACCAGGTTCTGCACCAGGATACCAAGCACTCCACCACTGTACCGCAAGCGGAATGATCAACAGTGTGATCAAGGTCGTAGTATCATTAAAATCAGGAAGTATATTTATTTTGTTAATAACCGCTTCATTCGCCATTAGACCTTCCATCCCACCAACTTCTGGGAGATTTACGCAATAATATGCTGCGCCAATACCACCTGCCATTGCAGCAAAAAAGAGAATAAAATCGGTATAAACAACTCCTTTAAACCCTCCTATCGTACTAAAGATCACGGTAACCAATCCGGCATATCCTATGGTTTCTAACGGTGTTAAACCAAGCATAATTTGCCCGATTTTAATAGCAGCAAGTGTTACTGCACTCATCGCCATTACGTTGAAAATCACACCTAAATACACCGCTCGAAAACCACGTAAAAACTTCGCAGGTTTTCCTCCATAGCGCAATTCATAAAACTCGATATCGGTGTTGACTTCAGACTTTCTCCAGAGTTTTGCATAGACAAAAACAGTGAGTAAGCCCGTGATCAAAAACGCCCACCAGACCCAGTTACCGCTTACGCCTTGATTACGTACAATATCAGTAACCAAGTTAGGCGTATCGGTAGAAAAAGTTGTGGCAACCATAGAGATCCCCAATAACCACCACGGCATGTTTCGGCCGGAAAGAAAATATTCAGAAGAGCTTTTACCTGATTTTTTTGCAACGAGAAGTCCGACAATCAGGGTTGTTGCAAAAAAGCCAATGATAATGGCATAATCAAGTGTTTCTAAAGCTACCATAGATGAATATTCGTTTACGTTAAAGTTCTTTTTTGGCTATTTCAACTTAAAAATGATAACGCATAAATGCTTCCATCGCTGCATATTCGGCAAGACCTAAAGCTCTGTACTTACTAGCAGTTTCTTTATTTCGATCTTCTGCACGCACCCAAAATTCTCGCAGGTCTTCTCCTTGAAACATCACCCCATCTTTTTGTGATTGGTGATAAAAAATGGCCTGTCTCTTTTTCAGTACCTGATCAGGGCTCATAGGAACTGCCATTTCAATCTCGTGCATTTCAAACTCGTGCCACGCGCCGCGGTATAACCACACCCAGCAGTCGTTCATATACGCCTCGCTTTTAAGTTGCTCAAGCGATTCAAATATAATATTTAAACACACTTTATGCGTTCCGTGCGGATCTGCAAGATCTCCCGCAGCATAGATTTGATGCGGCTTAACAGTCGCGATTAGATCATTTACAATATCTACATCATCTTGCGACATGGGATTCTTTTTAATTCCTCCTGTTTCGTAAAACGGAAGATCTAAAAAGTGAACGTGCTCATCAGGAACTCCTTCAAAACGGGTCGCTCCTAGTGATTCGCAGCGTCTGATGATTCCTTTTAACTGGCGTACTTCAACCGGATCGATCTCGTTACGCTGTTTGTTTTTTATTTGTTCTGCGATCGCAGCAAATTTTTCTTTATCTCCGTTACCAATTTGCGCAGCAACTTCGGCAAATTTCAAAGCTTCGTGATCTGAAACTGCAATGTTTCCCGAAGTTTGATAAGCGATATGTACCTCGTGCCCTTGCTCTACCAGACGGTCAAAAGTACCTCCCATAGAAATCACATCATCATCAGGGTGCGGACTAAAAATAATCACGCGTTTTTTCTCTGGGGTAGCACGCTCTGGTCTGTTAGTATCATCAGCTCCCGGCTTACCACCCGGCCATCCGGTAATGGTGTGCTGCAGCTTGTTAAACATTTCGATATTAAGATTATACGCAGAACCTTGAAGCGCCAATAGGTCTGACATCCCGTTGTCGTTATAATCTTTATCGGTAAGACTTAAAATGGTCTTATTTACTTTTTGGCAGAGCCAAAACACCGCCTTTGCAGTCAATTCTTTAGTCCAATCACAGGTACCCACTAACCACGGAGTTTTCACTCGGGTTAATTCTGAAGCAGCTACGTCGTCAAGCACAAATGTGGTATTCTCATGTTCCTGAAGATAAGTCGCCGGAACGTGTGAAGAAATTTCACCTTCAATGGTCTCTTTTAAGATCTCAGCTTTATTCTGTCCCCATCCTAAAAGCACAATTCGCTTAGCGCCAAGTACCGTATTGATCCCCATTGTGATCGCTTTTTTAGGCACATTAGACAACCCTCTAAAAGCTCCTGAAGCATCAGCACGGGTTAGATAATCTAGGGTGATCATTCGGGTTCCACTATTAAAGTGCGAGCCCGGTTCGTTAAAACCAATATGACCGGTTCTACCAATTCCCAAAAGTTGAAAATCGAGTCCGCCGGCAGCTTTTATTTTTTCTTCATAAGCGATACAAAACGGCTTGATCTCTTCTTGAGAGATCGTCCCATCAGGGATGTTCACCTGATCTGCAGGAATATCCACATGATTAAATAAATGCTCGTGCATAAAGTAATGATAACTTTGCACGTCTGACTTATCCATTGGCCAGTATTCGTCAAGATTAAAGGTGATTACATTTTTAAAGCTCAAGCCTTCTTCCTGATGCATACGCACAAGTTCTGCGTAAACGTTAATTGGGGAAGAACCTGTGGCAAGGCCTAAAACACACTTTTCACCTGCAGCTTCCTTGCTTTTTATTAAATCTGCAATTTCCTGCGCTACGATCACTGAAGCATCGGTAGCATTCTGAAAGCTGATGTTGTGTATCTTTTCAAAACGCGTTTCTTCAAACTTTCCCGCGGGTTCATATTTGATCAATGCTGAATCTTTAACCTGTAAATCCATATCTACTGAATGAGTTTTGCTGACTTTAAAAATGTTTAGAAAAGCTAACTTTTTTTGAAATTTCTACATCACCGCGCTACAATATCTAGCTTTCTAAGGATGAAATTCCCAATTTTCTTAACTATTTCAAAAAAGATTCGATAGACAACGGCTGTAAGAAGCTAAATAACATCAATTGCAGGGCTCTGGTATTTGCAATTTGTTATCAAATTGCAAAATATATTGAGCATCTTACTCAAAAATCACCTCCCCGGCATTAACCCATTCTTTATGCGTGATTGCTTGTTTTTTGGTAGATTTTCCGCCGATTGAAAAACCAGCAGAGACCTTTGTTGGGTTTTCTGAAACATTTTGTATCACCAAGGTGTCGTTAGCATAAAAATCAGAATTCAAATGAATAGTCACCTTGTTGAATTGCGGTGCAGAAAGTGTATAGGTAGCTTCGCCCGGAGTCATCGGGTAAAAGCCCATCATCGCATAAATGAGCCAGGCGCTCATAGTTCCTGTATCTTCATTACCAGGAAGCCCGGCAGGATTATTAGTAAAATACGTATCGATCAAATCAGCTACTTTTTCACGGGTTTTATAACTCTTCCCCGGAAGATAATTGTATAAAAACGGATACGCAATATCAGGCTCATTAGCCATATCAAACTGATCTTCCGCAAAAAGTGCATCGAGTTTTGCCTCGAACTTTTTAGAACCACCCATCATTTTGATCATTCCTTTGATGTCGTGTGGCTGCATAAATAAATATTGCCACGCATTACCTTCTATAAAGCCCGGATTTTCGGTAAAATTAGCACCGGCAAGAGGATCAAAAGGTTCGTACCAAGTGCCGTCAGACATTTTAGGTTGTAAAAATCCAGATGCTTTATTGAACAGTTTTTTATACGAAAGCGCGCGCTTCGTAAAACGCTTAGCATCTTCTTTTTTTCCTAGCGCTTGAGCCAACTGAGCGATAGTAAAATCTGCAATATTATATTCCTGAGTGGTAGAAACAGGACCTGCAACACCAGAATCAACACTTACATAACCTTTATCAATGTACTCAGCTATACCCGGGCGCAACGGATTATTCTCTCTAGCGTCAGCACTTTTTAGCATTGCCGAGTAAGCTTTTTCTACATCAAAACCAGTGATTCCTCTTTGGTATGTATCTGCTAAAACTACTGCTGCCGGATCACCAACCATCGTAAAGGTTTCGGTTGCATTAAGTTCCCACTTAGGCAGCCAGTCATTTTGGTCATAGATCTCAAGCATTGAATTCACCATATCTAACTGCTCCTGCGGATACAGCAAACTCATCAACTGGTGGTAATTACGATAGGTATCCCATAGCGAAAACACCGTATAACGGGTACCGTCTGTTTTTTTAGTCGCCCGGGTTTTCATCGCGGGGTATTCGCCATTACTGTCATTTAAAATACTTGGCGCAATTTGCGTATGGTACAAGCCCGTATAGAAAATGGTTTTGTCGTCTGCATCATCTCCTTCTACTTCTACAACGCTCAATTTGTCATTCCAAGATTTTTTGGTTTGTTGATATACCTCATCAAAAGTAGCATCACCCACTTCTTTATCAAGATTCTCTCGCGCGTTTGCAATGCTCACGTAAGAAACGCCGATTTTCATCACGACCTGCGTGGGCTTTTCAAAATCATACTGCACATAGGCACCGATGCTATCTCCCACCACTTCGCGCATAAATTGTTCTTTGAGACGTGTCTTCCCGTTGTAACCCATCCACTGTGCTTCTACACCTTTATAGCTTGCCGGTTTATCCCAAATACCAAAATTCTCAGGTGCTTCAGAAATGCGTGCAACAAAATACACCGGATACGCACTTTCAGCATTATTGTAACAAAACGCTCCTACCATTCGGTAACCTTCAATCTCTGTAGGCGAATTGAATTTAAGCATCGCACCGTGCTCATTAGTGAGACCAAGACCTAAGTTCAATAAAAGATTAGCCTTTCCGGCAGGAAAACTATACCTGCTCACACCCACGCGGGTACTTGCGGTCAGCTCCGTTTTTACATCATATTTATCTAACTCAACCGAGTAATATCCCGGTTTTGCTTCTTCGTTTTTATAGGTGGTCCCATACTCCAAATGTTGTGTTTTGAGTTCGCCGGTGGTTGGCATACTCAAGATCACACCTAGATCAGGACAGCCCACACCGCTCATATTGAGGTGGCTAAAACCCGTTAAGAAGGTATTCTCATTCACATAAGGATTAGACAACCAGCGGCTATCTTTTTCTAGTGCATTTTGACTTCCGGCGACATTAAACGGAGAAACGCTCGCCATCCCACGCGGAGCGATCGCTCCCGGATGCGTCGCCCCAAAATTAGAAGTTCCTATAAATGGGTTTACATATTGTGTGTAGTCTTTTTGTTGGGCCGTTGCTAAAAAACTAAAGCATAAAGCGAGCAACAAGGCTACTCTTGAATACATCATGGGATTCTATGTTCTATTAATTCACTAAAATTTCATCAACAAATAACCACGCGCCGCCCCCTTTTGGAGTTTCGCTCAATGGTTTTATAGTTACTCGAAGATACTGCGCCTGCTGCTTTTTAAAATCGAGTTTGAAATTTTCAATTTTTGCACCGGGATTCGTCTGATAATCCCGTGTTGTTACAGCCACTTGCTGAAAGTTTGTTCCATCCTGAGACACTTCAACTTTCAGCTCCTCCGGAAAATAAATACCGGTTCCCTGCTCTTCTAAAGTTCCTACAACCACTTGCTGCACCTCTTTCAATTCCTGCAGATCGATCGTAACCACCGCAGGATTATTGATCCATCCCTGCCAGCGACCATCTTTAAAGTATTTGCTTCCGCGCAGCACATCGACCAAAGCTGTCTCACCCGTTGAGGGGTAACTCGCGCTGTATTCAAATTTATAGGTTACCGACTTTGCAACCGCTTGATGAAAGTCAAAAAACTTATTCATCGTATCGCCCATTTGCTTTCCGTTTTCAAAAACTGCCGCTTTTACACGTGTCGTACTATCAATTTTTAAAGGTGTTTGATAAAGAGCTGCTTCTGGCGTCAGCTCTGCTTCACCCAAAACATATCTAATTTCAGTATCCGGGAATTCTGAATGTAAAGCCACGGTGATCTCTCCGGTTTCAAGATCAATGGTAGATTCTTGCTGAACGGCAAAGGCACTCTTAGCATAATTGATCTCCATCACATCAAAACGCTGCATCATTTTACGCACACGGTGTGTATAATTTTCCCAGTCAATCTTTTCTTTGGGACTCCAGATCACTTCTGCTAGAGCTGTCAATCTTGGGAATAGCATATATTCTGAATGTGCTTCAGTAGAAATATATTCTGACCATAAATTGGCCTGACCTCCCAAAACGTGTTTCTTTTGTTCGACGCTCATCGAATCTACCACCGGATTAAACTCATATACTTTCTCTAACGGAAGAAATGCGTTAAAGGCTACCGGCTCGTGATCAGGACTGCCTTGATAATAATCAAAATACATATGGCTTACCGGCGTCATAATCACATCGTGGCCAGCCTTGGTCGCTTCCCAGCCTCCTTGAAAACCACGCCAACTCATCACCGTGGCCTTTTGTGGCAAACCACCTTCCAGGATCTCATCCCAACCGATCAAGGTTCTATTATGCTCACTGAGAAATTTCTCGATGCGCTTCATAAAATAGCTTTGAAGTTCGCCGGTGTCAGCAAGACCTTCTTCTCGCATTAATTTTTGACAAGAAGGGCAAGTTTCCCAGTTGGTTCTCGTCGCTTCATCACCACCGGCGTGAATGTACTCTCCCGGAAAAAGCGCCATCACTTCGGTTAGCACATCTTCTAAAAATTCAAAAGTGGTTTCTTTACCGGGACAGTAAATATCGGTTATAGGCCAAACGCCACCAGACGGAACCGCAATAGGCTCATCGGTGCACGATAACCACGGGTACGCCGCGATCGCACTCATCACGTGCGCCGGCATTTCAATTTCAGGAATTACGCGAATTCCTTTTGCTTGCGCATAGGCGACGATCTCTTTAATATCTTCTTGCGTGTAAAAACCGCCGTAAGTTCCTTTTTCTTCAGGATCGTTTTTAGTCCGGGCATTCCAGTGCTTATCTTCTTGATCTACGCGATAAGCACCAACTTCAGTAAGCTTAGGATATTTTTTGATCTCAATGCGCCACCCCTGATCGTCTACAAGGTGAAAGTGAAACGTATTCAGTTTTAAAAATGCCATACGATCCAAGTGCTTTTTGATGTATTCTTTACCGAAAAAATGTCGAGAAACATCTAAATGACTTCCACGATAGGGATATTGTGGTGCATCGTTAATGCTAACATTAGGAATATACAAGGCTAAATCTGAAACCTGCGTTTTGCTTTCTACCTCCTTCGGAAGCAATTGCCTGATGGTTTCTAACCCGTAAACAAACCCTAATTTTGAATTGGCTTCTAAAAGAACTTTATCAGCTGTCACGTCTAGCGTATATGCTTCATTTTCTAAAGAATCATTTCGTTTTAACTGAATGCTATTTGTAGTTTCTTCTGAAGTAACTCCCAAAGTAAATCCTGCAGAACGCCCGAATAAATCATTGAGAATGCCGGTTAAAACCTTCAGACTATCTTCTGCAATAACAAATTGCGTTTCCGGAGTGATCTTAAAACTACCGGAATGCAATTCCAAAGATTTAGGCTGTGGAATCAAGACAAGATCAGCTTCGGTAAACGACGGGTTCTCACTTTCGGCGCAGCCTAGTAAAGCGATACTAAAAAAGAAAAAGAGCGTTTTTATGAGTTTCATCAAAAAGAATTTTAGTGTTCTATTCTACTTATAAACCTGATCAGGTTTTGGCATTTCTAAACGTTGGTCAGTAGCGTCAGCGGTCATTTCAAAAAGCAGTTGGCCACCATTGGTTATTTCGCTATGCGTGATAAAGCCGCGTTTTAAAAGTTCTCCGTTGAGAAAAATCCTTTTTACGTAGGTGTTCTCATCAGAAAAGTTTTGTGTTGAAATGATGAATTTCTTATTGCCAGGAAGCTTTATCTCAGCTTTTTCAAACAGCGGAATCCCCAAAATATATGCGCCCTGCGCCGGATTTACAGGATAAAAACCCAAAGCGCTAAAAACATACCACGAAGACATCTGCCCACAATCTTCATTTCCGCAGTGCCCGTTAGGCTCATTTTTATATTGCGTTTTTAAGATTTCGCGAATGCGTTCCTGCGCTTTTGAAGGTTTATCTACGTAGTTATAAAGATACGCCACGTGGTGACTGGGCTCGTTACCATGGTTGTACTGCCCAATCATCCCGGTGCTAAAAATTGGGAGTTTATCGGTAGGCTTGGGATACAAGCTAAACATTGAATCAAGCTTTTGCTTAAAAGCAGTGCTTCCGCCGGTTTTTTTAATCAAGCCTTGAATATCCTGCGGTACAAACCAGTAGTACTGCCACGCATTGCTCTCGCTGT
This sequence comes from Leeuwenhoekiella palythoae, assembly GCF_020310025.1. GTDB lineage: Bacteria > Bacteroidota > Bacteroidia > Flavobacteriales > Flavobacteriaceae > Leeuwenhoekiella > Leeuwenhoekiella palythoae. The sequence continues at coordinate 2,346,269 of NZ_CP084318.1, read as the reverse complement.
AAAAACGGGTATATTCTTTAGCTATAAATGGCTCAACAAACTTGTTTTCCTCTGTTTTGGGTCGGAAGAAATTGGTTTTTTTATCGTGTAATTTTTTCCAGTTTTCTGCTCGTTTACTGAAGTATTTATAATCTTCTTTTTTACCTAAAGCCTTTGCAAATTGTGCGATGCACCAATCGTCATAGGCATATTCTAAAGTTTTAGAAACACTCCAGTCTTCGTTTTCCTCAGCTGCCGGCACATAGCCCAATTTGCTATAAATAGGAATGCTACGATCTGCGGCAGTTGCACTCGCTTTGCAGGCTTCGTAAGCTAATTCCGCATCAAAATCAAAACCTTTAAAATAGGCATCAACAACTACAGGAACGGCGTGATAGCCCAACATCATATTAGTCTCGTTGCCTTGCATCGACCAAACCGGAAGCAAACCCGTTTCTTTATAATGTGCTAACAGCGATTGTATAAAGTCAGGAAGACGCTCTTGCTGAATGATCGTATATAAGGGGTGTGCTGCGCGAAAAGTATCCCACAAGCTGAAGGTATCAAAACGGTCAAAACCTTGTACAGTATGCACCTCATCATCCGCGCCTTTATAAGCACCCTCAGGATCACTCAAAAGTGTAGGCGCCAACATAGATTGATACATCATCGTATAGAACAGGGCCTTTTGATCTTGATCTTCGGTGGTGATCTTAATCTTACTCAACTGATCTTCCCAGACTGCTTCGGTTTGTTTTCGATAGGCATCAAAATCAAAATGCGATGCTTCGGTGTTCAAGGAAGCGTAAGCACCCTCAATGTTTGCCGTGGATAAAGCCGTTTTTACCACCAGCTGCTCCGCTTCCGCGGTAGCGTAATTGAGTATGAGTTTAGTATCGGCTCCCGTTGCTTCTTGATCTACTTTATTTTTTCCTTCAAAAAGGGTGTAACTCTCAAAAGGTTTAGAAAACTGCATCACAAAATAGATACGCTCATCTTTAGCCCATCCGGTTGATTTGCGATAGCCTTCTAGCGTCGTATTGTTTACAACTTTAATATAGGTGTCAGTAGCACGATCCCAATTGAGCGCATAACCCAAGTCAACATACACTTGCGAGGCGCTATCCTTTGGAAACGTATACCGCTGGATTCCCACACGCGGCGTTGCGGTAAGTTCGACGTTGATCTCATAATCGGTCAATTCTACCTGATAATATCCTGCCGAAGCCGATTCCTGCTGGTGATTAAATGCAGAAAACGGGCGATACCCGTTTGCTTCAATGCGTTTTGATGATTTACTATTGACCGGCATCACTAGGATGTCATATAAATCTCCGGCCCCGGTTCCTGTTAAATGTGTATGCGAAAAACCGCTAATAATGCTGTCTTGATAAAAATAACCTGCAATGCGATCCCAACCCGGCGTACCAATATCCGGACTCAGTTGCACCATTCCATAGGGTGCAGTCGCCCCGGGATAAGTATTCCCGGGGCCGTCTGTACCTATAAACGGATTTACACTAGAAGTTAGGGATTTCTGTGTAAAGCCATACACACTAATAAATAGACTTAAACTTAGAAGGAGGTATTTCATTAAATCTCGTTTGCTTCTTTAATCACCGCAAGAAGCTCTGGTGTAAGCGCGTTACCATCAAAGAATGATGCGCCTTTTGCACCATTTTCTTTTGCCAGCTGAATCGCTTTTGCCAAGTCTTCTGCGCTCATTTCCGGCACATAGATACCGGTATGCAATTCGGTACCCGTTCCTTCAAGATCTTTTACACCCTGACCGGTAGCGAAGCCGATCCAGTCGATTTCTTCGTTATAAAAGTTGTGGTAGATCATTGGTAAAACCACATCAATATTCCATTTATCCCAGCGTTGACGCACCATATGATCTGCCATTTCAGGATAAGGAAACACTGCTCCTGTTAATAATTTGCCGTTTTTATGTGCCACTTCATAAGCATCATCAACAACGGCTTTGATCTGATTTAAACGGAATTGCTTCCATTCCATATCAATTGCTGTATTATGTGATTCTAACGGATTTTTATGATGTTCTTCTTCAAACTTCGCAATACAAGCATCGCAATAGCAAAAATCATATTCAGGCAGCTCTGTATCTTGAACCAAGTCGTATTTTGGTAACAGACCTATTGGCAAGAACACATCTGGATAACGAATGTAATCTAGATGAAAACTGCTCACTCCTTCTACCTTGGTCAGCTTATCGATCAAGCCTAAAATGTGATTACGCGATCCCTCACGAGTAGGGCATAAAAACTGGTAATAATCTACATAGGGGCGATGGTCAAACGTTGACTTTCCTTCTTTACTCACCGCATACCACTCCGGGTGTTTCAGCGCCACAGTGTCTCCGGGGCGGTTCATCGTAAACATCCACGCGTGAACTTCAAGACCTTCTGCAGTTGCTAAAGGAGTAAGACGCGCCAATAACTCAGCATCGGCATTGGTGTTGATCAAAACGGCATCCAGACCATTTTCGGCATATTTTTTAAATTCCTCTACATAAGAATCGTCGCTGCGTTTGGGATCTGCAGTCGTCCACGTCCAGAATTTAAAATCTTCAGAAGCTGAAGAATCTTGTGTTTTTTCAGCTTGATCTTTATTTCCCGCAGGATGCATATTGTCAATACAAGAAGTAGCCACTATCGCTATCAGCAGTACAATGAGGTGTTTTAGTTTCATAGGTTTCCTTAATTAAGTTTTAAATATTTGCCGTCTTCCTGAATACGGTAAACCGCATCTGAAAACGGACTTTCAACAGTAATGGACCAGCCGTACGTGTGGTTTTCTAAAACCGGAGTTATGGTTTTATTCTCTAACTGAAATGCTTCTACTTCTAACGCATCAAGCGAAGTAGCCCACATTTTATTTTCAGAGAAATATGCTTTTTGAGCACGATAAAATTCATACAATTTCCAGCGGATCTGCTCATCTTGCGGAATCGTAAACGCAACTTCTTCCGAAACCGGCTTGGTAGAAAAATACACATACCCCCAATGCTCCGGTTCGTGCATATTGATCACGCCTTGTGGCGACCAAACCCAGTTATATTCCGGTAGAAATTTCCCGGAAGCATCTTTTTTACGGCTGTAAGTGCTTCCATCTAAATCGTGATCCCAGTTGACTCTCGAGAAGTTTATGCGCCAGAAGTTATCTGCCGGCACGTCGTTACTACCGCTCGCTTCCTTCAATACTTCCCAAGGCATCGCGATCTCAACACTCCAGCTTTTATCTGTATCTGTGGGGTCGTTTAAAGTACCGTTAATAGAAACTGCAGTTTGCAAGCCTTGAATATCCCAACTATCAACCACAGGAGCCGACTCGCGGTAAGGTTTTACTAAAAGTAAATCCCAAACCGTGTTGAGCGCATTCATCTCAAACTCATAATAGTTGTGCGTATCGCCATCAGGATCTATAAAAATCTCAAAGTCATTATTGTAAAAAATCACGGTGTCGCGCTGCTTTAAGGTCGCCCAAATATGAGGTTCTTTAAGCTCAGCATAGAAATACAGATTTTTATCATCCCACAACATTTTTACCCGTGTATCGTATTTGGGGATCTTAACACCTTCGATGTCGATAAAGGATTCTGAAAATGGGGCTGCTTCCCAAACTTTTTCCTGTGCTTTTCCGTCAATTGTTAACGGTGCATCAATGTGATGTGCAACGTAAGAACGAGGTTTCACTTGGGCGAAACTTCCGTAGCTAATCAAAAGCAAGAATATAGAAAGGGCAGTTTTAATCATTTTTACAAGCTGTTATTTTTAACGAAATCAATGATCTCGCTGAGTTTTCCAAAAGCCACCGAAGTTACGGTATCTGCCGCTCCATAATACAAGGCCACCTTATCTTCTTCTACCGAATGTAAGGTCGCACACGGGAACAACACATTAGGCACATCGCCTACCAACTCGTACGGTGCAGCCGGTGCCAGCAAATATGGCTGACTGCGGTACAATACTTTATCTGGGCTATCCTTATCTAAGAGCGCTGCTCCCACCGAATATCTAAATCCGTTGCAGGTGTTGATCACACCGTGATAGAACAGCAACCAGCCTTCATCGGTTAAGATAGGCACAGGTCCCGCACCAATTTTTGTACACTGCCAAGCGCTATCTGTAAAAGGCGCAACTTTCATCACACAACGGTGCTCGCCCCAGTATTTCATATCAGGGCTGTAGCTGATGTAAATGTCACCAAATGGCGTATGCCCATTATCACTAGGGCGGCTCAACATCGCGTATTTACCATCTATTTTCTGCGGAAGCAACACACCGTTTCTATTAAAAGGAAGAAAGGCATTTTCGCACTGAAAGAACTCTTTAAAGTCAAAAGTGTACCCAATACCAATAGTTGGTCCGTGGTAACCGTTGCACCACGTGATCCAATAGCGGTCTTCAATAAAACAAACACGTGGGTCGTATTTATAATCAGAATCGATCATTTCAGTATTTCCGGCGCCAAATTCGATAGGATCGTGATTGATCTCCCAGTTGATTCCATCTTTACTGAAGCCGGCAAAAATATTCATTTGCACCGCTTTGTTATCGCATCTAAAAACTCCGGCGTAGCCATCTTCAAAAGGCACAACAGCCGAATTGAAAATACTGTTAGAACTAGGGATTGCATACCTGTCTATAATAGGATTTACATCATAACGCCACATTACATCAGTGCTGTTTGCCGGTCTGTCTTGCCAAGGAATTTGCGTTGTACTCATATATTGTATTCTATATTTTTACCCGTTACGGGTGTTTTGTATTGATTTTAATTGTTCAGTTTTTTGACTTTATCCAGCCAAGTAAATTTTAAAATAAGGGTAGTCACTCCAAAAACCAGCAGACTGATTGCAGTTTTCTCATAGTCGCGTACCACCAGATAAATAGGCAGTAAGATCATACTAGATTGCCAAACGATCCCCACGATACAGTTGAACATATCCAGACCAAAATCTGTATTCTTGCCCACTTGTTCTTCTTCGGTTAACTGCTCGCGTACCGGTTTCCACCAGCCCCAAGGATGTACAGATGTGTAGAAACTTTTTAATGTTTTTAATGCCGTAGGCGGAGTTAAATAAGTACCTAAGAACGAACCTAAAAGTGAAAATCCTAGAATTATGGGGAATAGATAAATCGCAGGAATATGCGAATACCAAAATAGAAAGCTTCCTTCAGCATAGGTTGATGCGCCTTGATCTATCATAAACTGAAGCGTAGCGATCACCAGACCGCTTAACATTCCCCAGAAATAACCCCAGCCGTTAAAACGCCACCAAATCCATTTTAGGAAATTAGCCGCAACGTAACCACCATACAGCGAACTTGTAATCCACAACGTGATCGAGTTGATCGATTCTGCAAAGAAGCCCATAATTACTCCTAAAGTTACTACAGCGAAAGACGCGATATGACTTGCTTTTACATAGTGTTTATCAGTCGCTTCGGGTTTAAAATATTTCTTATAAATATCATTAACGATGTAGGCAGGACCCGCGTTTACAAAAGCCGAAAAAGTTGACATAAAGGCTGCTAACAAGCCGGCAAGCAACAAGCCTTTAATTCCCACAGGCACGTGATTATTGATGACCTGCGGAAGAATAACTTCAAGATCATTGCTGGTTACGCCGCCTGCATTGGCAAGTTCAGGAGCGATGTAAACCAAGCCTAAAAGTACAATCGCAGCGATCATTAAATACCGTGGGATAAACAATACCAGATTGGTAAACCCGCTCATATAGGCTGCATCTTTTGCAGTGCGCGTTGATAAGATACGCTGCATATCATAGCTAGGCGTTGGCCCGGCGATACTTGCAAAAAAGCCTTTAAATAGACTCATTCCCACAAAAGCACCAAACATCTTATAACCTTGTGTATCAATAAGTCGGTTGAATTCTTCAAAATCGCCAGACCAAAATCCGGTGAGTTGACTACCAAAAGTAACTTTGGTCCACTCTGCCGGGATCAATGCAGTTATTTCAGCATCGGTAAAGGAGAAAAAAGTGTATCCGGCAACCAAAATTCCTGCGAGAACCATAATACCAAACTGCAATACTTCGGTAGAAACTACAGAGAACATTCCACCTTTAATTGTATAAATCGTTGTGAGCAAGATCAGGATCAGCGCATAGACTTGTTCTGCATTCAACAGCGTGAGATCACCAATAACGAGGCTTACATCCCAAGGTAAGATTACGGTCATAAATTTACCGGCACCTTCAAAAAAATAGGCTATAAATCCTACTGAAGCCACCACGGCAAAAATCGCCACGATCAAGTGTGAAGCGCGGCCGGCTTTATCGTCGCCAAAACGAGAAAGAATCCATTCTGAACCGGTCATCACATTAGATCTGCGAATCCAAACCGCCAAGAACATCATCACAAAGACTTGGTTAAAAATGGGCCACATCCACATAAACATGAAGCTTTTCACGCCATACAAAAATAGGATTCCCACCATCCAAGCCGTACCCGAAACATCAAACATTCCTGAGCCGTTACTCAAGCCCAGATAATACCATTTGATGCTTTTTCCGCCCAAGAAATAAGAATCGAGTCCCTTTGAAGCTTTTTTAGCCACGTAAACTCCAATCCCAATGGTGAGCAGCAGGTAAACCGCGATTATGATTACATCAATACTCTCCATATTATTCTGCGTCTGCTGTCACACCCCAAGATTTGTTAGGTGTTGCTCCCATTACTAATTTGAGTTCACCACCAGCGGTGATCTGCTCGTGTGTAATGCTGGTTTGATTAAATTCTTCGCCATTCAATGTAGCCGACTGGATATAGCAATTTTCTTCGGAAACGCCTTCGGCTGTAATAGTGAAGGTTTTTCCTGACGGAAGATTAATGGTTGATTTTGCATAAACCGGACTACCTATTTCATAAGCCGCACTTGCAGGATTGAATGGATATAACCCCATAGAACTCCACACATACCAAGCTGACATTTGACCGGCATCTTCATTACCACTTAAGCCATTTGGCGTGGTATTGTATTGCGTTTTAAGAATATGATTTACCCAATATTGCGTTCTCCAGGGCTTACCTGCACGATTGAATAAATACGCGATATGGTGACTTGGCTCGTTACCGTGTGCATATTGACCAATTAATCCCGAAATATCTGCAGAAGTAAAATCTCCCGTAATCTCAGAACTTTCGGTAAAAAGCTGCTCAAGCATTCCGGTAAAGGGCTCAGCGCCGGTGTGTAGTTTTATAAAATTATCAGTATCGTGCAGCACAAACCAGCTATGTTGCCACGCGTTACCTTCGGTATAATCTGTGTTTTCACGGTGTCTTGAAAACTTAGGATCAAACGGCTCGTGCCACTGTCCTGTAGAAGATTTTCCGCGCATAAAGCCGGTTTCAGGATCGTATAGCTTTTCGTACGACTTAGAACGCTCGTTGAAGTACTGATAATCTTCTTCGTGACCTAGAGCTTTGGCCATTTGTGCAACGCACCAGTCGTTGTACGCGTATTCTAAATTAAAAGTGACGCTTTCGTCTATTTTATCAAAAGGAATATAACCGTATTCTTTTAAGAATTCGAGTCCGCGCTCATCACGCATTTGGGTGTTTTTCATCGCCTCATAAGCCTTTTCCGCATCAAAACCTTTGATCCCTTTAAAGTACGCATCAGCAATAACGGGGATCGCGTGATTACCCGTCATCGTGTTGGTTTCGTTTCCGTAGAGCGTCCAGACCGGTAAACTTTTATGCACCTCATAATAGGTAAGCATGGAGTTTATGATATCACTGGTTTTTTCTGGCTCTAAAAGACTTAATAATGGATTTTCAGCACGGAAGGTATCCCAAAGCGATAAGGTAGAATATGCGGTAAAATCTGCGTCGATGATACTGTCATTTTCCTGACGAAATTGCCCATTAACATCGCTAAACGTTACCGGAGCGATCTGCGTATGATATAAGGCCGAATAAAAAATCGTCTTTAAAGAATCGGTTGGAGTTTCAACAACAATATGCTCAAGTTGCTTTTCCCAGATCTTTTTAGCTTCGGTTTTTGCAGTTTCAAAATCAACATCGGCAGCTTCAGCAAAATTCTCTTTGGCGTTGGCTACACTTACAGAAGAAACCGAAACCTTAACGGTAACATCGCGGCTTCCATCTATATTGAAGAAAAACTGTGCTGCGGTAGTTTTTCCGCTTACACTATCTGCGTCAACCACTTTTTTATCTGCAACTAAAATATGTCGCGCAATAGGTTTTGAGAATTGGGCTACATAAAACACTTTTTGATTTTTTGCCCAACCCGTACTGTGGCGGTAACCGCTAATCGTAGTTTCATTTTCAATCGTGATCGCGGTTTCTGTTGGTGCGTCCCAATTGATCGCAAAACCAAGATCTAACACTACCGAAGCTTCACCGGCACCTTCGTAATTGTATTTTTGAAAACCGGTGCGTTTAGTAGCAGTAAGCCCTACTTTAATCTGCGGATCTTCAAGGTAAACCGAATAATAACCCGGTTCTGCACTCTCACGCTTGTGTGAATAGGTCGAGGCATACGGGCGGTCTGCCGGCTTCTCATAACTTCCTGAAAGATCAACCTCTTTGTTAGTAGGCATAAACAAGATGTCAGCAAGATCCCCAATTCCGGTTCCGCTTAAATGCAAGTTGCTAAACCCGGAAACAATGGAATCAGAATAGTGATAACCGGAACACCAATCCCAACCATTAGTACCGTTATCAGGACTCACCTGCACCATCCCAAAAGGTACGGTAGCACCGGGATACGTGTGCCCGTGGCCGCCGGTACCGATGAACGGATCTACCTGCGCGGTTAGATTCAAGTCCGTTTGAGGTTCGGTTTGTGGTTCTGCATCATTCTTACACGAAGCAAGGGTTAAAATTGCGATTAAGAAAAAGGATTTCTTTAACATTTGAATACGTTTTTTAGCCTGCAAAGGGTTAATCTGTTAAGATTTTTAATAAATATGTGATATATTATCCCCGTTTCTGACTTTTATTAGACTAACGACAGTTCTCAAAAGCTAAACAGCTTAAAAACCAACTTTTGACTTATGCCCCTACGCAATTCTTTCAAAAATAACTTCTTGCTTAATGCAACTACAGGTTATAAAATTAACCTGACGCATCACGTGATTTTTTGGTTGGTCTATTTCCTGTTTAATTTTTTGCGCTGGGGAAGTTATTACAATGATTATTTCTACTCGTTTAAAGCGAATCTTCTAGGCTTTCCCATTCACATAAGCCTCACGTATTTCACGATCTATGTACTCATCCCGATGTTTATCTACAAACGTAAATATGTGCTTTTTACACTGAGCCTTATCAGTGCTATTTTTATAATGGTGATCATAAAATACGAACTTACTTACTTCTTGATCAGCAATAACGTATGGCCCGAAGGTCCCGAAGAAACTACCAGTCTGGGTGTTAATTATGTGGTAGTGATGATGCTGGGAGAACTGTATGTGATTTCCTTTGGTGCCGCCATTAAGATCACTATTGATTGGCTTCGCGAAAGACAACTTGCAGCAAGTTTAGCCAAATCAAATCTGGAGACCGAACTGCGCTTTTTGCGCTCGCAGATCTCCCCACATTTTTTCTTCAATACTTTAAATAACATCTATTCTTTAAGTCTTGAAAAGTCTGAAAACACTCCCGAAACCATCTTGAAACTTTCTGACTTGATGCGGTATTTACTGTATGAGACCAAAGAAAAAAGACAGCCTCTGGTCAAAGAGATCAAATTCATTCAAAATTATCTCGACTTGGAACGCATTAGATACAACAAAAAACTGGATCTAAAGTTTGAGGTTACAGGCAATCCTAAAGGCAAAAAAATCGCTCCCATGCTGCTCATTCATTTTATTGAAAACGGCTTTAAGCACGGTGCGAGTAAAAATATTGGCAAGGTAAAGATCACGATCGATCTCACGATAGAAGGTTCTTTTCTATATTTTAGAATGAGTAATACCCTGCCTCAAAAAGAGTTGCAAAACAAAATACCAAATGCCGGCGGAATCGGTATCGAAAATGTTGAAAAACGCCTTAAATTGGGCTACGGCGCTCAAGATTACGCGCTGAAGATTTACGAAGAAGACGGTGAATATAAAGTATATTTAAAATTAAGATTATTATGAGTTTAAGATGTGTGATCATAGACGATGAACCCCTAGCCATCAATGTGATTAAAAATCATATTGCACAACTTAAAGGTCTGGAAATTATTAAAACATTTGACAATGCGATTGAGAGCCTAGACTTCTTACGCACCACTGAGATCGATCTGCTGTTTCTGGATATCAATATGCCGGTACTTGACGGATTAAGCTTTTTAAAAAGTTTAGACAACAAGCCTATGGTAATCCTAACCACGGCGCACGAGGAGTACGCCGTTGAAGGTTTTGAGCTTGAAGTGCTTGACTATCTCGTAAAACCCATCTCTTTGCCTCGCTTTTTAAAGGCTACTAATAAGGCGATCGCAAAAACTCAGGAGGCTCCTAAAAGCACCACAGAAAACGAATCGATCTTTGTGAAGGTTGACAAGAAGAAGATGAAAAAAGTATACCTTGATGACATTCTTCTAGTAGAAAGCCTCAAGGATTATATCAAAATAATTACTCTTAATGGCAACTACGTGGTCCATCAAACATTGGGAAGTTTTACTGACGAATTACCTAGCGCTCAGTTTGTGCGTATTCACCGCTCCTACACCGCCAATATCAATAAAGTTGATGCCGTTGAAGGCAACAGTGTTGAGATTGCAAACAAGCGTTATACCATAGGTCGTAATTATTTAGAAGACGCAAAAAATGCCATACTTCGCAATCAGTCTGGCAATTAAATTGTTAAAGTTTTAAAGCTAAAGCAAAGAACTCAAAGGTTTTAGGATGTTAAAATAGTTAACATTCTGCCAAGGGTTATTTCGCTATTTTTGGTTTTAAACTTTAACCGTATGAACAACCTTAATAAACTATACCTAATTCTAGTCTGCACATTTTCAGCGCTTGGCGTGCAGGCACAAGATCAAGTTTCATTACAAATCATAAAAGAGCGCGACTCGTTACTGCTTAACCTCAACAAGCAATTAGAAGATAATGCGATTAAACTGAAATCGCTTCAAGGCGAGTTTTCTGACCTCAATCCTAACCGCACCAGCCAACGTCTGGGAAGTCTAGACAGCATCATTTCTAAACAGGAAAACCGAATTACCCTACTTGAGAATTCAAGAAAAATTCAGCTAAAACTGAATGGTCAATTGGCCTTTACCGAATTGATGAGCATTCATCGCGATATAAAACCCAGCAACCTGTTGCTGTCTTCTCAGGAATTTTTCAGCAAAATTGCGGCGATCAATAACCCAATGAATTATCCGGCCTATGAAGCATGGTTTAAAGAATATCAAGAATGGTATGAGCGTAAAAAAGGCAAAGACAATTGGCTAGATCTGATCAACAAAAGTATTACCGTACTCAACGAACCGGCAAGTAATGTACCGCTTTACGGTTCTCTTTTTCAGACGTTTTCTACAGGAATCACTTCAGCAATGGAAATTGTGGGCGGAACGGGCAGAGACTTACGTGATAAAACTCCAGAAATGCTCAACGTACTCAACACGGCAAGTCAATTCAGTCAGCAACAAAGCATTATAGACAACGAGTGGAAAAGCATCAACGAAGAGCTTAATAAACTTGAAAATGAATACAACCGCTTACTTGAAGAACAGGCAAAATACTACGGCCTAGATATGAGCGCAGTAGCTCAGTATCAAAACGCGACTCTAGACAGCGAGCGTGAAACGCTCAAAAATAAATTCAGAAAATCTATCAATAACAAAATCTCTGAATGGGAAAAGCAAGGCAATAAAGACTGGCTAACCGAAGTAGAGCGTTTTATGGTAAAAACGCAATCGCTGCGTCAACGCTTTGGCCAACTAACCCTGCGTATGAAAAGCAATATTGGAAAATACCAAGAGCTGATCACGCATTTTTCTAAAAACGACAGTTTTGCCGAAGAGTTCAGAACCAAACTAAGAGATCTGGAGAGCAGTATTGATCAGGTAGATTCTAACTTTAATGCGGTATTTAATCCTTCAAAATACATCGAAGATTCTGCGGTAATGTATATCACACAATAAACAATCTGGCTATGAAAAAACTGCAGAAAGAAGACATTAAACAAGAAGTTTTTGATCTTTATGATGCTTATGCGCACAATAAATTAGAGCGAAGAGAATTTGTTGAACGGCTTTCTATGTTTGCCGTAGGAAGCATCACGGTGCCTGCTTTACTGAGTTTTTTGATGCCTGATTATGAAACCACCAGACGCATCGCTGCTGACGATCCTAATCTGGATTCTAAATTCATTACTTACAATTCACCAAAAGGCGGCGGAGAAATCAAAGCCCTGCTTTCGAAACCTAAAAACACTACTGAAAAATTAGGCGGAATTGTAGTTGTGCACGAAAACCGAGGTCTAAATCCGTATATCGAAGATACCGCCCGCATTGCCGCACTTGAGGGATTTATAACCATCGCACCTGATGCGTTGAGTCCGCTTGGCGGCTATCCCGGCAATGATGATGACGGTCGTGCAATGCAGCGCAAAAGAGACAGCAAAGAGATGCTTGAAGATTTTATTGCGGCTTATGAATACCTGAAGAATCACAAGGATTGCAACGGAAACGTTGGTGTGGTAGGTTTTTGTTTTGGCGGTTCTATCTCTAATATGATGGCGGTAAAAGTACCTACTTTAAAAGCTTCGGTGCCCTTTTACGGCGGTCAACCTACAGAAGATATTGATCAGATTCAAGCGCCTCTTTTGCTACAGTATGCCGGGCTAGACGAACGTATTAACGCCGGTTGGCCAGACTATGAAGCCAAACTGAAAGAGCACAATAAAGAATATGGGATGTTCTTATATCCCAATGTAAATCACGGTTTTCATAACAACACCACACCACGTTACGACAAAGAAGCCGCTGAACTGGCCTGGGAACGTACAATAGCTTTTTTTAAAGAGCATTTGTCTTAGAAGACCAAAATCAGAAATTGCTTATTTCTCATATTTTAAACGATTTCGTTTCCATTTATTAGCCAAAAAGCGCTATTAGTCGAATTAGTTCTCAGGTTTTAAGATGCTTTATAATATTTACAGCATCCTAATCAACCATCCCATGAGACGTAACTTTCTGTATTTTACCTGTTTTCTATGCCTTTGTTTGAGTATTCAAGTTTTAAGTGCTCAAAAGCGCTATGAATTGAACGCAGATTGGTTTTGCAATCCTATCAGCGATACCAAAGAAAACGGCACCACACTCTCCCAACCTAATTTTAAGCTAAAAAGATGGATGCCTGCGACCGTACCGGGAACAGTGCTAACCACGTTGCTTAACAACGAGAAAGTTCCTGATCCGTTCTACGCAATGAACAACAACAAGATCCAGGATATTTATGATACCGGACGGGAATATTACACCTACTGGTTCACTAAAGATTTTGAGGAAACCGCAGCTCCGGGCGAACAAGTCTGGTTAAAATTCAGAGGAATCAACTACAGCGCTGATGTATATTTAAATGGTAAGAAAGTAAATCAAACGCCCTTTAAAGGAATGTATCTGCGTAGGGAATTTAATATCACTTCCCTTCTCAATAAAAATGGAAAAAACAGACTTGCCGTTTTGGTTCATCCGGCAGATGAAGTGGGAAATCCTAATGGAGGTCAAGGTGGTGATGGAACAATCGCTAAAGGTGTAGCGCTGCAATACACCGCCGGCTGGGACTGGATTCAACCGGTACGGGATCGCAACACCGGGATTTGGGATAAAGTGTTTATTGAAAAAACAAAATCGGTAAACCTTAAGAATCCACATATTGTGACTTTGGTTCCCGGAAAACGCTTGCCGGGCGAAACGCAAGAACCTGCTACACTACAAGTTTCAGCCGAATTGCAAAACACGCAAAACACACCGGTAAGCGGGACATTACAATACCAACTCAACGGTAAAACTATTAAGACACCGGTAACGCTTTCCGCGAAAGAAACTAAAGAAATCGCACTTCCTGATTTCAGTTTAGAAAACCCAAAACTGTGGTGGCCCAGTGGTTATGGGGCTCAAAACTTGTACGACTTGAATCTTGAATTTGTAGTCGCAGACCAAGTTTCTGATAGCGAACAAGTACAATTTGGGGTACGTGAAATACAAACGAGCTGGAATGGGCATACCCGAAGTAAAGAGATCGCCGTCAACGGACAAAAAATCTTTATTAAAGGAGGTAACTGGATCATTTCAGATGCGATGCTTCGGTTTTCTGAAGAACGTTATGATGCTGAGATTCGTTTCCATAGAGATATGAACTTAAACCTGATCAGAATTTGGGGTGGAGCTTTGCCGGAGCGTCCTGAATTTTATGAGGCTTGCGACAAATACGGCTTGCTGGTGATTCAGGATTTCTGGATGTCTGGCGACTGCAACGGGCGCTGGGTTGACCCGATGAAAAAAGAAGATCAGTGGACACGCAGACAATATCCTGACGATCACAATTTGTTTATCGAGTCGGCTGCAGATGCTATCAAAATGCTCCGCAATTACGCTTCATTGGCGATCTGGTGTGGCGGTAATGAGATCACTCCGCCAGCCGATATTTTAAGCGCGCTTAAAGATTCAATCTTGCCAAAATACGACAATACCCGTTGGTTTATAGACTACTCAAATTCTGATGAAATGTCGTACAATTTTAAAGGCGGAAACGGCGATGGACCCTACGGCATTCAAAACATCAACACCTTCTGGGGTGAGCGCACGTGGCCTTTTAATTCTGAAGTAGGCTCGGTAGGAACCGGTGACGCGGTCTCTTTAAAACGCTTTTTACCGGAAGATCATCAAGTGATTCCGCAGGAATTAGAAGGTACCGAAAAAGTGGAAGACGAAGTATGGAGCTACCATAAATACATAGATTATGGCGACGCTATGGAACCGTACGGAAGTCCGAAAGATATGGAGGATTTTGCCACAAAAGCACAACTGGTAAATTACAACCAATACCGCGGTTTAATGGAAGGCTTTTCTTCTCATATGTGGGATTGGTACACCGGTGTGATCATCTGGAAAACCCAAAACCCGTGGACTGCCTTACGCGGTCAGATGTATGATTATTATCTGGATCCTAACGCCTGTTTGTACGGTTTGCGCAGCGGCAGCGAACCTGTGCACGCGATGTATGATCCTGTTGAGCAAAACATAATGATCGTCAACAACTCGTTTGTACAACAGCACGATCTTATGCTGCGCTTAACTGCCTATGATATGGAAGGCAACAGCAAAATGATCACGCAAGTTTTTAATTATATTGAGCCTTCAAGCGTGCGTCAAATTATGTCAATAGCGCGTCATATTGAAGAACTTGGCGCTGAAGAGGGCATGTTTTTATCGGTTCAGTTGCTTAATGTAGATCAGGAATTGGTTAGCGATAATTTTTACTGGCTGCCTGATGCTAGCGGAACTTATTCCGGATTACAGCATATGGACAAAACGCAACTTTCAGCTAAAGCAAAGAAAATTTCAGCTACCGAAATTGAATTGACGCTTACCGCTGCTGAAGAATTTCCGGTGGCATTTTTCAACAGAATTTCGTTGATCGATGCTAATACCGGCGAGCGCTTATTACCCACATTTTTTAGTGACAACTATGTATCTGTAACTCCTGGCGGTGAAAAGAAAATCACGTTAAGCTATGATCGGCTAAAAAATACCGACGCAAAAATTGAGATCGAAGGATGGAATGTACCAAAACAAACTCTCGACCTCAACTAAGATAAACACCACACTAAGGTTTAAAAAGTCGGCAGCAACGCCGGCTTTTTTTTGTTGGCATCAAACTTTAACCTCAATTTAAAACAGAACAACTGCGGGCTGCATAACTTTAAATACAAAAGAAAACTTATGAAATTTAATTATGTAGGCGATACCGGTCTTATGGTATCTGAGCTGTGTTTTGGTACGATGACCTTTGGCGGAGTAGATGCCGGAACGTGGAGCCAGATCGCCTCAGTACCTCAGAAGGAAGTGAATCAGATGCTTAAAGCGGTTTTTGACGCCGGAATCAATTTTATTGACACGGCTAATGTGTATTCCTTTGGGCAATCAGAACAATTATTAGGACAAGGATTAAAAGATCTAGGAATAAATCGCGATGAAGTTGTTATTGCAACTAAAGTTTTGGGACCTATGAGTGAAAGTCCCAATGACGTAGGTCTTTCTCGTTATCATATTTTCAATTCGGTTGATGCGAGTTTAAAGCGTTTACAGCTGAATCATATTGATATTTTATATGTACACGGTGTAGATGCTAAAGTGCCTGTAGAACAAATTTTACAATCGCTGAACGATATCGTAGCCACCGGAAAAGTGCGTTATATCGCCATTTGCAACTGGCCCGCGTGGATGGTGGCTAAAGCACAAGCCATCGCAGCGCATAAAGGCTGGCAAAAATTCATCGGACTGCAATACTATTACTCGGCAGTCTCTAGAGATATTGAGACCGAATTGGTCCCGATGGCCAAAGATCATAATCTGGCTATTTTTCCTTGGAGTCCATTAGCGGGCGGTTTCCTTACGGGAAAATATTCTCGAGAAGGCAGCAGTGAAAAAGGATCCCGAAGAGCCGATTTTGACTTTCCGCCTATTGATAAAGACAAAGCGTTTAACTTAGTTGATGTGATGCAAGAACTCGCAGCTGCGCAACAGGTTTCAATAGCAGAAATTGCCTTGGCTTGGGTGCGTCATCAAAAAGGAGTGACCAGCACGATTATTGGTGCAAAAACTATTGACCAACTTCAATCAAACATCAAGTCTACCAAAATCAATTTAAGCAAAGAAGATCTAGAAAAAATAGATGCGGTGAGTCCAAAACCGAAACTTTATCCCGGTTGGATGGTGCAACGCCAATCTAGGTACAGACAGTAAGCTTTTATAAACAAAAAAACCTCTGATTTTCATCAGAGGTTTTTCCTTTGTACAGGCGGAGAGACTCGAACTCTCACACCTTGCGGCACTAGATCCTAAGTCTGGTATATCTTGCACCAATGAAACACAAATTAACTCATTTTCAATGATTTAAGTGTTTTTTCATTTTATTTAAAGTCATATAATATCAGTTAATATCAACATTTGTTGTACCTATGTTGTACCCAAAAGTTCTAATAAAGTCGTATCTTTCAAGTGAATTTTTGACAAAATGTTGTACCTGATTTGACTTTCGTACTCAAAACAGGTTTACAATGTCAACAAGTGCAAAAATAATTCTTCGCAAAAAGCCCAACGCAAAGGGATTATACCCACTTGCTGTAAGGATAACCAAAGACCGCCGTTCCACCTACAAACATATAGGTCACTATATTGAGTTAGAAGATTGGGACACAAAAAATCTCAAGGTAAAGAAATCTCATCCAAATGCTGAAAGTTTAAACAATCTTTTGACTTCAAAACTTTCGGAAGCGAGAAAAGGTTTGATTGTTTTACAGACCAATAATAAAGATGCAACCGCACGTCAGATTAAAAAGGAAATATACAAGCCAACTTCCAAGCTCACTTTCTTCGATTTTGCGGACGAACATCTTGAAGCTCTTGAAGCGGAAAAGAAAATTAATCGTCATTCTACGGATTCTGCTTGGCTCAGTTATATTGAGAAGTACTGTAAAGCTCGTCATTTAACTTTTCAAGAAGTAGATGAACGCTTCCTCAAAAAGTTCAAAATCTATCTAAAAGGGACTTGCTCTATTTCCGAAACATCCGCAATGAATGTAATGGTCTTAATACGATTACTGTTTAATCGTGCTATCAAGGATAAGGTAGTAAGTAAAGAGCTATATCCGTTCGGTACAGGTAAATTCAAAATTAAGTTTCCAGAAACTACCAAGACAGGACTAACAGGAAAAGAAATACAAGCCCTCGAAAATGTTTCTGAACTTTCCGATATGGAAAAGCACTCGTTAAATGCTTGGCTGTTTAGCTTCTATTTTGCTGGAATGCGCGTGTCCGATGTGCTATTTACAAGGTGGTCCCAGATATATGATGGCAGACTGCATTATAGAATGGGAAAGAATTCAAAATTGCTATCCTTGAAGATTCCTGAAAAAGTAGAAAAAATCTTGGTTCAATATGTTTCAGACAGAAGAAATGATGATGATTTTGTATTTCCTGAAATGAAGAAAGCCGATTTAACCGATGCTAAGGATATCTACAGAAAAAAGAAAGTCGCAAATAAAAAGTTCAACGATCATTTAAAGAAAATTGCTAAGAGAGCTGGCATACAGAAAAAGGTTACAATGCATATTGCCCGTCATTCCTTTGGCAATATTGCCGCGGACAATATTCATCCTCTAATGCTTCAAAAGTTATATCGTCATACTGACCTTAAAACTACTATTAACTATCAAGCCAATTTCATCCACAAAGATGCAGATGATGCTTTGGACAGCGTTGTCAATTTTTAGGCAAATTGTTTACCAGCTGTGAACATCTTCCATAATAATTTTAACATTTTAGAATTTCATTCCTCTACCTTTACAAGCTAAACTTTTTGCGTATGGTTTTAAAGGTCAAATGGATAGATTTCAAAAGTCAAATCGACGAATACATAATTGAGGGTGAAGCTCTTGTCGAAAAATATAAGTCTTCAAGATCTGAAAATGATTTAGAAAGCCTAAAGGAAGAAAAGCAATGTTGGGAAAGCGAAGTAATTGACTACGTAAAAACTTCTTTTGAACCTGAACACACAAACTTTAGATATGAATTCAAAGCCCAAAGAGGTTTTAATACTGGCTTCAAATTAGGTGTTGACCAAAGAATTAAAAACATAATTCAAGCCCTAAAGGATGAAATCAATGGTCTTGACTACTACTTGAAAATGCTATTCATTTCCGATGCAATAATAAGAGCTGAAGAAATTAATTTAGAAGAACGCAAGAATCTTGACACCGAAGGTAGGCTCGACCTCATTCTTAGCAAACTCTATGAGCTTTATGATGACAGATTATATCATTCTATCAAATGGATTCTGGAAGGCAATGGTATAAAGTTGAACAATCGCGGGGAAGATTGGGATTACGCCAAAATGTTAGAAAACAGAGGACTTGTCGATACTCTTACAACCAAAGATACGGGTGCTCGATTAACTCTTGAAGGGAAGTATGCCATAGAGCAGGCAAGAAAAGCGCAAGTAACAGACTACTCAAAAATTAGTAGTTCTGATGAAGAGTTAAAAGCACTTATTGAGGGTGTCCTAAAAGAAGTCGAAAAATTGGGAATTGGTCAGCAAATCATATTTGATGAATTTGATGAGCTACGAGATGATATCCCCAAGCTAAGTAAGAAATCTTTCGGGCAATTGTTAAAGTCAAAACTCGGGGATTTAATTGCTGCAAAGGCTTTAGACAAAACACTTGCCAGCGAGATATTCAAGCAATTTACCGACCAAATATTGCCTTTTTAATCTATGAATATACTGGCGAGACTTAAAAAAACAATTAAGGCCTTCTTTCAAAAAGAACCACCGCCTGAATACGAGGTTACACAATTTGTTATTTCAGATAGACAACCTATTACAGGTGCATCAAAAATTTCATTTTTTGTGAATAATCCTCAGCCTGGTGCAAGCGTGACCAGAACCTTTGAAAATGAAGACGATGTTATTAATTGGTTAATGAGCAATGCCGACTTTAAACATATACTTTTCAAAAATCTATTTTCATCATCCTCTGTCATCCATCATTGTGGCGTGAAAGAACCAATAACAGAACCTAAAAAGAAACCTGGCGACATTGACATCCTTCTTTACAAAGAAGGCAATGAAAGCAATGCAGTTGGCATAGAATGTAAAATAGTAAAATCAGAATCCTTAGAAAATCAACCGCCAAAAATCAACAAGATTACAAGCGTTCAGAAAAAAGGGACAAAGCAAGCAGATGGTTACATAAACATAGGTTTTAGTAGGGTCTTTCTTATGGTCATATTGCTGGACGATGGCAGACACTATAAAAATCCAAATTTCGTCTTTAGAACAACACCAACTGAAGAATTGAAAGAACTGTATGGTTTCGACTGGAACACAAAAATGAATACGGAAGTTGGAATAATCTATGCCTATGTCAATCAACTTACATCAAACCATATTAACCAGACGAAAGGTCTGGGTTTAAGGATTGAACGAGAAGCCAAAGAAAGAATTCAATGTGATGGTTTAACTGAGAAAATTAAAAATCTTAATTACTAAGTATTAGTTGAAGAAAGTAGGAATTTGCAGAATCTGCGGTAAGTATGCAAAATTGACGTTCGAGCACGTTCCGCCACAAAGTGCCTTCAATTCTAACCCTGTATTCTTTCAAAAGTCCGTCCATCTTCACGACAAAAAAAGTTTTCTATACGGTAAAAAAATTCGAAGTAATCAAGGTGCAGGTGGATATTACTTATGCAAATCTTGTAACAATCTCACAGGTAGTTACTATGGGGACAGCTACAAGAAATTCGCCTATATGGGAATGATGGCGCTGACACATAGAATTTGGGCATCAAAAGATATTACTTTTGAATATGCCTTACAGCCACTAAACATTCTCAAACAGATTTTAGCAATGTTTATGGCGATAGATACAAGCGACCAACTTTTAAATTTAGAAGGGCTTGCGGATTTTATTTTGGATAAGGATTCAAGGGCGCTTCCAGATAGCTTGAGAGTATTTGTTTACCACACCATTACAAAACAAGTTAGAAATGGCTGGGGAATGGCAAGAACCGAAAAAGGGTTTCATCATCTTGGTGAAATTACCTTCCCACCATTTGGTGTTGTTTATGCTTTAGATTCTGAACCCACACGAAACGATTTTTACGAAATAACAGATTTCAAAAATTTTAATTTTAATCAAACCGTTCAAGCGAGATTATCAATTCCTTTTCTTACACCTAAAACATATATTCCTGGACTGTACAATTAAATATTTAAGATATGGCAAAAAACGAACCCATCAAACAACACTACATACCACGTTCCTACCTAAAAAATTTTGGTGTCAAAGCCAAAAAGGGCAACTATTTAGTAGATGCTTATAGACTTGAAGACGATTTGCTACTTGAAAAGATTAGCACGAAAAGTATCTGTTTCAAAAAAAATCTTTACACAATTCCGAATGCTGAAGTTGATAGAAAATACGATTTAGAACACCATTACGCCGAACACGTAGATTCAGAATTTCCCAAAATATATAGACTACTTGTTGATGAAAGTGTGAAAATATTGACCCCTGAGCAAAAGAAACAGGTATTATACGTATGTCTATCTCTTTACTTTAGAACACCAAGATTTCTTAATCATCAAAATGCCTTTACTGACCAAATTTTAGATAGAATGCTACTGTATGCAGACGAAAATGGCGAGGTGAAATTTACGTTTGAAGAAGAAAGACACGAGTTCAATATAAAGGATATAGATAAAGTTAGACAAGAATTCAAAGAGCGAAACAGAATTAAATTCTTGGTGCAGCACTTAGAGAAATGGAAAGAGTTTGTGGACTTTAAATATGATTGCACGATAAATGTCCATCGAATTAATGATAAAGATGCACCATTGATTACCTGCGATAATCCAGTATCTATGCGTGGTATAAAATCAACGCGATTCGAAGGCCTTTTCAATCCTGACTCAGTAATAACTTTACCGTTAGATACTCAATATTATTTGGAAATCTTTCCGAACAGCATTGCTGATGGTCAAACCATAATTCATAGAATGGTCCACGATAGGGATTATGTTTTTACGACCAATGCTATTATTCAGAGTAATGCTGAAAAACTGATAATTGGAAAACCAGGAACAATAGAAAAACATTTCGAAATTCAATCAAGTTATGAAGAATCTCAAAATGGCGAACAATTTGTTGAAAAGGCAAAATTCAAGTTAGAGGAACTTCAAAAGTTTCATCAACTTTGTGAAAAGACAGGATTAACTTCAACTGAAACAATTGGTCAGCTTAAAAAGATGCTTAACCATAAATATTTCAAAGATGAAGACCAACTCATCAAGATGAAAAGACTTTTGATTACAACTGGATATTGGAAATAAATGCTTCTGTGAAGCTTTTGAGCAAAATTAAATTTCTGTTAATCCCAATAATAACTGTTAAATTTTTGTAATTTTGCAACAATGAAACAAGTTTCCCATAAAATATTATCCATTTTGATGGCCTTTGTAGTGATGTTCTCTACAATGTCATTTACTGTGGATATGCATTATTGTGGGGACAATTTGGTCGATTTCAATTTATTCTCAAAAGCTGAAGGTTGTGGAATGGAAAAAGCACAACCAGTTAAAAGTTGTGAGAATCCTAAAATGACTGAGAAATCTTGTTGTTCTGACGAGCAAATTGTTAAGGAAGGCAAAGACGACCTTAAAATATCTTTTGACACGCTTTCTTTTGAGCAGCAAACGTTCATCGCTGCTTTTACATATTCTTATATAAACCTATTTGAAGGAACCGAATCTGAAGAAGTTCCTTTTGAAGATTACCCGCGACCCTTTGTCAAACGGGATGTGCAAGTGCTGCACCAGACTTTCTTAATTTGATTTGTTAGATTTTTTGAATGAAGCCCAACAGCTATGCTGTAGTGGGCTAAAACTCGTGTTTGCCATTTTTTGCAATACGCAATTCCAAAACTCTAATAATCAAATGCTATGCTGAATAAGAGCATTAAATTTCTCATAGAAAACAAACTTGTTGCCGTTCTACTACTCGCCCTATTTGTGGGTTGGGGCATCGTCCACGCACCCTTTAATTGGGAAACAGGCTTTTTGCCCACAGACCCAGTTGCCGTTGATGCCATACCTGATATTGGCGAGAACCAACAAATTGTTTTTACCAAGTGGCAAGGTCGCTCGCCACAGGATATTGAAGACCAAATCACATATCCGCTTACCACTTCCCTTCTTGGTATTCCAGGCGTAAAAACTATTCGTAGTTCTTCGATGTTTGGATTTTCCAGCATCTACATCATTTTTGAAGAAG
Source organism: Leeuwenhoekiella palythoae (assembly GCF_020310025.1). GTDB lineage: Bacteria > Bacteroidota > Bacteroidia > Flavobacteriales > Flavobacteriaceae > Leeuwenhoekiella > Leeuwenhoekiella palythoae. The sequence continues at coordinate 2,323,221 of NZ_CP084318.1, read as the reverse complement.
ACATCGAGTTCTATTGGTCGCGCAGTCGCATACTGGAAAAACTGAACTCACTTCCTGCAAACCTTTTGCCCGATGGTGTCAATCCATCTCTTGGGCCAGATGCCACAGGTCTGGGACAGATTTTTTGGTACACGCTGGAAGGTCGTGATAAAGACGGCAACGTAACTGGCGGATGGGATTTACAGGAATTGCGTAGCATACAGGATTATTATGTGAAGTACGGATTATCATCTGCAAGTGGTGTTTCTGAAGTAGCTTCCATTGGTGGCTATGTTCAGGAATACCAAGTGGACATTGACCCAGAAAAAATGCGCCAGTACAATGTGAGTATGGGCGATGTGGTTAAAGCCGTCAAACAGAGCAATCAAGATATAGGGGCACAGACTCTCGAAATCAATCAAGCCGAATACCTCGTACGCGGATTGGGTTACGTCAAGTCCATAGCAGATATTGAAAATGCAGTTGTAGATTCTGAAAATTTCACTTCCATCCGCATCAAAGATGTGGCTAACGTCCATTTGGGGCCTGCTACCAGACGTGGTATTCTCGATAAGGAAGGGGCCGAAGTCGTAGGTGGTGTCGTAGTCGCTCGCTACGGTGCAAATCCGTTGGAAGTTATCAATAATGTCAAGGCGCAAATTGCCGAAATAAGCTCTGGACTTCCCACAAAAACTTTATCAGATGGTCGCATTTCGCAAGTTACCATTGTACCATTTTATGACCGGACAGAACTCATACAAGAAACGCTGGGAACGCTCAATGAAGCACTCACTTTGGAAATCCTAATTACCATTTTGGTCATTATTATAATGGTTTTCAATCTGCGTGCATCCATCCTTATTTCAGGGTTGTTACCCGTAGCCGTTTTGATGGTTTTCATCACGATGAAGCTCTTTAATGTAGATGCAAATATCGTCGCACTTTCAGGTATTGCCATTGCCATCGGTACAATGGTGGACGTGGGCGTGATACTCGCCGAAAATATGATACGGCACTTGGAAGATGAAAAGTTACGCCTTAATGAAAACGGTAAAGAATACACCACAAACGAAATCATCTACAACGCAACTGCCGAAGTTTCCGGCGCTATCCTTACGGCAGTTTTAACGACCATAATCAGTTTCCTACCAGTATTCACAATGATAGGTGCTGAAGGTAAACTATTCCGCCCGCTCGCCTTTACTAAAACAATGGCACTCACGGCATCGCTCATTATTGCGCTGTTTCTCATTCCACCCATTGCGGCATTCCTTTTCCGTAAGACGAATTTGCGTGAACGGACACAGTACGTCATCAATGGCGCACTTGTTTTATTGGGAATTCTCGCCATCGTTTACGGCTTTTGGTTAGGACTAATTCTAATCGCCTTTGCCATCACATCATTTTTAAAGATGCGCGGTACGCTTTCGCAAAAGCGCAAAAACCTGCTTGACATCATCATTTCATCTATTGCTATCGTAGTTTTATTAGCAGAATACTGGCGACCATTAGGCTTTGACCGAAGCATTGTTATGAATCTGATATTTGTTTCCATCATCTGTTTTGGACTGCTCGGTGTGTTCTCGATTTTTAGGATATACTATGCGCGTATTTTGCGATGGGCACTTCAGAACCGATATCTGTTCTTAATCATTCCGGCTACGGTGCTCACGTTGGGCATCATCATTATGCGCAACACAGGTAAGGAATTTATGCCAGCACTCAATGAAGGTTCATTCTTATTGATGCCCACATCCTTACCGCACGCAGGCGTTGAAGAAAACAAACGTGTATTGCAACAGCTGGATATGGCGGTGGCAAGCATCCCAGAGATTGAAACTGTGGTGGGAAAAGCTGGAAGAACGGAAAGCGCACTCGACCCAGCACCACTTTCAATGTATGAGAATGTCATTCAGTATAAATCTGAATATATGCGCAATGCATCTGGCCAACGACAACGCTATAAAGTCAATGATGATGGATTGTTTGTACTGAAGAACGACAAATTCATTATCAATCCGAACAACGAGATAGATGAAGATGCCAACTATGACGAAATATCGCTAAAAACTACTGCCACACGCGAAGACTTGATTGAAGATGAAGATGGCGAGTACTACCGAAATTGGCGACCAGACATCGAGAGTCCAGATGATATTTGGAACGAGATAGTTCGAGTAACCAAACTACCAGGCGTGACATCTGCACCCAAGTTGCAACCCATCGAAACACGTTTGGTAATGCTACAAACGGGAATGCGTGCGCCTATGGGCATCAAGGTAAAAGGTCCGGATTTAAAGTCCATAGAAAATTTTGGACTGCAACTGGAAGACATCTTGAAACAAGCCGAAGGCGTTAAAGAACAAGCTGTCTTTGCAGACCGTATCGTGGGCAAACCCTACTTGCTCATCGATATTAAGCGAGACCAATTGGCTCGATATGGCATATCCATTATGGACGTGCAGGAAATCCTTCAAGTGGCCGTGGGCGGTATGCCACTAACGCAAACCGTGGAAGGTCGTGAGCGTTATGCCGTTCGGGTTCGCTATCCACGAGAATTGCGGGCAAATCCAGACGACTTGCATAATATCTATGTTCCTGTTGAAAAAGGAAGTCCCGTACCGCTGGGCGAATTGGTTGAAATTCGATACGAGCAAGGACCACAGGTCATTAAGAGTGAAGATACTTTTCTAATTGGCTATGTGCTGTTTGATAAACTCGATGGCTTTGCCGAAGTAGATGTGGTGGAAAATGCCCAAGCCTTAATTCAAGAAAATATTGATAACGGTTCGCTGGTCGTACCACAAGGCGTGAGCTATCGCTTTACGGGAACCTATGAAAATCAGTTACGAGCAGAAAAAACGCTATCGGTTGTCGTACCGCTTTGTTTGCTGGTTATTTTCTTGATTTTGTATTTCCAATTCAGGTCGGTTTCCACATCGCTTATGGTGTTTACCGCAATCGCCGTGGCCTTTGCTGGTGGCTTTATAATGATATGGCTATACGGACAAGATTGGTTTTTCAATTTCGGCTTTTTTGGCGAAAATCTGCGGGATTTGTTCAATATGAAAACCATCAATTTAAGTGTAGCCGTTTGGGTAGGTTTTATCGCCCTATTTGGTATTGCAACAGATGATGGTGTGGTAATGGCCACCTATTTAGACCAATCTTTCAAAAGCAACGAACCAGACAATAAAAAAAGTATAAGGCTCGCCACTTTGGAAGCCGCAGGTAAACGTATTCGTCCGTGTTTGATGACTACCGTAACAACGGTGCTGGCACTACTTCCCGTACTCACATCCACAGGCAAGGGAAGCGATATAATGATACCGATGGCGATACCCATTTTTGGCGGAATGATAATCGACGTTACGTCTTATTTCCTATTACCAGTTTTATACAGCTGGAAAAAGGAATACCAACTTAAAAAAGCAAACAGATGAAAAAATTAAAATATATACTCGTGTTTTTGTTTGTTTCCGCTTTCGCGAAAGCGCAACAACTACAATCCTACATCCAAGAAGCTGAAGCGAACAATCCAGAAATTCAAGCTTTTGAACTGCGCTATAATATCGCCGAAGAAAAGGTAAACGAAGCCAACTGGATTCCCAATACCGAAGTAAGTGCCGGCTACTTTGTGAGCGAGCCAGAAACCAGAGTGGGCGCACAACGTGCACGGATAGGTGTAAAACAGATGTTGCCGTGGTTTGGTACTATTACAGCTCGTGAAAATTATGCCACCGCAATGGCAGATGCCGAATATGTGGACATCACGATTGCAAAGCGCAAGCTCGCACTTTCGGTCGCACAATCCTATTATAGCCTGTATTCTATACGTGCCAAGCAAGCTGTGCTGGATGAAAATATACAGCTTCTGGAAACCTACAAGCAACTTGCACTCACATCTGTAGAAGTGGGCAAAGCGAGTGCCGTAGATGTATTGCGACTTCAGATTAGACAAAATGAATTACAACAACAAAAGGAAGTGCTGGAAGAAGAATTTACAGCAGAACAAACGGCTTTCAACAATTTGCTCAACCGCGAATCAATGATGACGGTTGACGTCGTTTCAGAAATGGAAATCCCGCAGGAAGACCCATTTTATTCTAATGATGCGCTATCACTCAATCCTGAACTGCTCAAATATGACAAACTCTATGAATCGGTAGCACAATCCGAACTGCTCAACCAGCGTGAGAGTTTGCCTATGATTGGTTTTGGTTTGGATTACTTGCCCGTGACTGAACGCAATGATGTCAACTTCAGCGATAACGGGAAAGATGTATTGATGCCAATGGTGTCGATTTCAATCCCCATTTTCAACAACCGTTACAAATCCATTTCAAAGCAAAACGAACTGCGACAGCAAGAAATAGAAACCCAACGGGAACAGCGATTGAATGTGCTGGAATCCGCTTTCGCGAAAGCACAATCACAACGCAACCAAGCTCGCATTGCTTACTACACACAAGAACGCAATCTAAAACAAGCCCAAGATGCCGAAGAAATTCTGGTAAAAAATTATGAAACTGGCACTATCGATTTTAACGATGTGCTGGACATTCAGGAATTGCAGTTGAAGTTTCAGATGAATCAAATCGAGTCGGTGCAAATGTACTATGTACAATCGGCCATTATTAACTATTTAATCAACTAATTATGGTCAAGGATTTTTACATAAAGAATATGGTATGTGATAGATGCATCAAGGTTTTAAGGGATGTACTGGATAAACAAACTATCGAATTGTTACAAATCGAATTGGGTCGTTTGCGCCTAAACATCGAGAGCGATGATGAAATCGAAAAATTGAAAACTTTACTTGAAAGTAATGGATTTTCCCTAATTGGCAGTACCGAAGAAAAACTCACAGAGCAGGTTAAGGTAGAACTGATTAAAGCATTACAAAAATTGCCTTTGGAACTCGATAAGAAATTATCCGCTCACTTAGCCGATGCATTGGGTCACGAGTATTCTAAAATCAGTAAGGTCTTTTCAATTACCGAAGGCATTACCATTGAGAAGTACTTCATCAAATTGAAAATAGAAAAGGTAAAGGAACTGGTACAGGCCAAGGAACTCAACTTTACAGAAATGGCACAGCTGCTGGATTATAGCCATATCAACCATTTGAGTGGCCAGTTCAAAAGCGAAACGGGAATGAGCCTAACAGCTTATAAATCCCAACAGAAAAATTTTAGGAATACATTGGACAAAATTATGTAGATAACAACCAAAATTATGACACAAGCTGTTGATTTACAGCGGTAATTTTATCCAAATAAAATTAAGAACTATGAAATATAAAATCACATTACTTCTAACAATGCTTATCACTTTTGGTGCAAAAGCCCAATTGGTAGCGAATGAAACTGAAGAAAATGTTGACAACTGGCCAGAACGGATTTATGACCTAACCATAGATTATGAAACCGTAAACTTTACGGGGAAGGATGTGCAGGCAATGACCATAAACGGTGGAATACCTGGTCCCAATCTTGAGTTTAATGAAGGTGAGTTTGCCATTATCAACGTTACCAATAAAATGGATGTGGAAACATCTGTCCATTGGCACGGGATGATATTACCTAATTTCCACGATGGCGTACCGTATTTGACCACACCACCTATCCGTCCAGGGGAAACCTTTCAATACAAGTTTGCATTGAAACAATCTGGAACCTATTGGTATCATTCCCATACTGGGTTACAGGAACAACGTGGGGTGTATGGTTCATTACAGATAAATCCAAAGGAAACCGATTTAGAATATGACAAAGATTTGGTCTTAGTGCTTTCGGATTGGGTAGATGAAAATCCACAATCTCAACTTAAAAATTTGAAGCGTGGCAATGAGTGGTATTTAATTAAAAAAGGTCAGGTTCAAAGTCTGGATAAATTAATTGCCCAAGGCGCAGTAGGTGCCAAGTTAAAGATGGCGTGGCAACGTATGCCAGATATGGCTATTTCAGATAATTATTTTGACAAGTTTTTTATCAATGGTGGTACTTCACAGGAATATCCAGATTTTCAGCCCGGCGAGCGCGTGAGGCTTCGATTTGTAAACGCAGCCGCAGCGTCTTATTTCTGGCTCACATTTGGTGGCGAAGACCCAATGCTCGTATCTGCCGATGGACTTGATGTGGTTCCAGTAGAACATAACAAAACTTTGATTGGCGTTGCCGAAACCTATGATTTTATAGTGACGATTCCAGAAAGTGGAAAACTTCAAGTAAGAGCTACGGCACAGGATGGTTCTGGCGAAGCTTCGGCATTTATAGGAACTGGAAATGTACTGGAAGCACCTGTAGTTCCAGAACCTAATCTTATAAAGAATATGAAGCAAATGATGTCTATGGGTATGAAGATGGGCGCACCTGCTTCAAAATTTAATCCTTCAAAAAACGATTCCATTCAAGTAATGGAAAAGTACAAAATGGATATGGGCGGAATGCAGATGAATAGTATATCTATGATGGATGATAATATGAAAAAGGGTGAAATGGAAATGGATTCTACCAAGATGGCTCACAATAAAATGGACCATTCAAAAATGGATATGAAGAATGATAAAATGAAAATGTCCAAGTCAGAAATGAAGATGAACAAAGGCAAGGCCAATATGAAAATGGATGGCGGTATGGATATGGGCGAAATGAAAATGGGATATATGGTGCCAAAAGATAAAGTGGTAGGCGATAATATGAAAACGGGTGGTAATCCCGAGTTCAATTACAACTACTTAAGGGCTAAAGAACCTACCGAATTTGAAAACGATAAGCCCGTAAAGGAAATGCTTTTCAACCTTACAGGAAATATGAACCGCTACGTCTGGTCTATCAACGGTGTGCCCCTTTCAGAAACAGATAAGATAAAAATCGAGCAAGGCGAAGTCGTGCGTATCACACTTAACAATCTCACGATGATGCACCACCCTATGCACTTGCACGGCCACTTCTTTAGAGTATTGAACGAGAACGGTGAGTATTCACCACTAAAGCATACTGTTAACGTGGCACCAATGCAAAAAGTCGTATTTGAGTTTGCCGCTGATGAAACTGGTGATTGGTTTTTCCATTGTCACATCCTTTATCATATGATGAGCGGTATGGCAAGGGTTTTCAGTTACGATACACCTCGTGACGAACGATTAGAAGGCTACCCACTTACTAACCTTACCAACGAAGCAGACCACATATTCACTTGGGGCGAAATCACGGCTGCAAGTCATATGACCGAGCTTTACGCTACTGCAACAAATATCAGAAATCAATTTGCGCTAAGGGGCGAATATGGATGGAACAAAAATCTGGAAGCCGAGTTTACCTACGAGCGCTATCTCAATGATTACTTCCGAGTTTTTGGTGGTGTAAATGTAGAGAATGAAGGTGAGGACAGCCTTGAAGAAATAAACACAACCGCCATTGCTGGTGTACGATGGTTAATGCCATTGCTCATTAATTCAGATTTCAGGATTGACAGCAAACTGCGTCCACAGATAAGTTTTAGTACGGGCTTTATGATTTTTCCCCACCTTGGAATTTATGGCGAGTATGAATACCAGATGGACTTTGGCTGGGACGGCAAGTTGCCCGAAGGTCAAGATTTTGAAGAAGAAACCACTTGGCAAGTTGGACTTGAATACGTATTGAGCCGTGACTTCTCGTTAATGGGAAGCTATGATAACCGTTTTGGCGCTGGTGGTGGACTCTCATTAAGATTTTAGAACAAATATTAACTTAAATAAATAACAAAAATGAAAACACTAAAAACAACTTTAATGGCAAGCGCAATGTTACTTACTGCGTTCACATCAATTTCCTGCAAAGAAGGAAACAAAAATGAACCTGCTGCACCTATGAGCAACGAGATGCACCAAGAATCTATGGATGACAAAGACGATATGGCAATGAATGAAAACCAAGGTGCAAAAGCAGTCCTACAAGACTATTTTAAACTAAAAGATGCACTTGTCGAAACGAATAATGACAAAGCAAAACAATTGGGCGCCACGCTGGCAAGCACTTTGGGCAGTTTTGATGCATCCAGCTATTCAGATAGTGAGCAACAGGAACTCAAGGATATTATCGAAGATGCAACAGAGCACGCAGAGCATATTTCAGAAAGTGATATGGCACACCAACGTGAGCATTTCAAAATATTGACCAAGGACGTGACCGATATGGTGGCCATTACTGGCACAGAAATGAATGTTTACGAACAATATTGTCCTATGTACGATAACAATAAAGGTGGTGCGTGGTTGAGTATGAACGAAGAAATAAGAAACCCTTATTTCGGTGACAAAATGTTGAAATGCGGTAAAGTACAGCGTGAAATCAACTAATTGAAGTTTATAAAAATCATAGCGTGGCTTGCCCTTGTGGCATTGATAGTGATTCAGTTCTTTCCAATAACCCTGAACGAGAGCGATACTGTACCGCAAAGTGATTTTATGAAAGTAAATCAAGTACCTGCAACGATTAAAAATCGGTTGCAGGTTTCTTGCTATGATTGCCATAGTAATAATACAAATTATCCGTGGTATAGTAAGAAACAGCCTGCGGCTTGGTATCTGGACGACCACATACAAGAAGGTAAGGACGAACTTAATTTTAATGAATGGGCAACATATTCAGACCGTCGAAAGAACAGTAAACTTCGGTCTATCATAAGCCAAATTGAAGAAGATAAAATGCCTTTGGATTCTTATATACTCATTCACAGGGATGCAATTCTTTCAGATGAAGATAAGAGGATGATAATAGATTATATGACAGCGTTAAAAGACAGTTTGGAATAAAGTCCTGGTATGGGAAGGGAAAATTGATGGTTGGTTAGTTAGTAGCCCTTCCCTTGTCAGGCACAATAAAACAAAGACGTATGAACGATTTTCTAAAACAATGGGGCGAAGCGGCCTATACGACCACCGGATTTTTTTGGATGGCGCTATGGGCATTCATATTGGGTTACATCATCAGTAGTATGATACAAGTTTTTGTAACCGAAAAACGGATGCAGAAAACAATGGGCGAGAACGAGAAGAAAAGTGTACTTCTTGGGACATTTTTTGGTTTTATAAGCAGTTCGTGCAGCTTTGCCGCACTTGCTTCTACCAAGTCCATTTTTAAGAAAGGTGCAAGCTTTGTGTCTTCGGTCGCATTCTTGCTTGCGTCAACAAATTTGGTCATTGAATTGGGTATTCTTATTTCCATCTTTTTGGGATGGCAGTTTGTTGTTGGGGAATATGCGGGCGGCATTCTTTTAATTCTTATTTCTTGGGTTCTCATAAGAATTATCAATCCTAAAAAACTCATCGAAAAGGCACGGAAAAATCTTGAGGGGCAGGATGATGATGAAATGGATGATTCCAAAGACTGGAAAAAACAGATTCAACAGGAAGATAGCTGGGCAAGGGTCGCCAAGAAATATAAAATGGAATGGCAGATGGTTTGGAAGGACGTTACGGTAGGTTTTACCATTGCCGGTATTGTTGCAGCCTTTGTACCCGATTCATTTTTCCAAACGTTGTTTATCAATAGTGGTCAGGGCAATACAGACTTTACATTCCTTGAAATATTGGAACATATTGTTGTGGGGCCGGTTGCTGCATTCTTGACTTTTATCGGTTCTATGGGGAACATACCCTTAGCAGCTCTGCTGTTTGGTAAAGGCGTAAGTTTTGCGGGTGTGATGGCATTTATCTTTAGTGATTTGGTGGTCTTTCCCGTACTACGGATTAACGCCAAATATTACGGATGGAAAATGTCGTTTTTCATTTTGTTCCTACTCTTTACAGCTCTAATTGGAACATCCTTGGCGTTGCACTATTCATTCGATTTGTTGGGTATGTTACCAGACCCTTCGCAGGTCAAGATTCAGGATAAAGACCATTTCAAGATTGACTACACATTCTATCTAAATATCGCCTTTCTCGCAATATCAGGATACCTGATTTACTTAGGGTTTTTCAAGCGTAAAGACGTTGAACATTCAATGAGCGAAATGGCACCCAAAAGCCCATTACTGGAAACGATATTAAAATATGCAGCCTTTATTTGCTATGTATGGCTTGCGGGTGGACTGATAGTAAAATTTTTAATCTAACAAAATGCAAGTTATAGCATTAGGTATAGTAACAGCCCTCGTAATTATCGCCTCGATTGAAGCCTTAAAACTCAATCGGCGCACAATGGGTGCTTTGATTTTAACGGGCATTGCGTTCATATTTGTCGGATTCGTTCCTACCGAATATCCAGAGATAGTATTTGAAGGCTTACACGCTGTCGCCTTCTTGCTCATAGCCTATTATGGACTAACAAATGACAAAAATTTAATATGGATTGGCCTCGTGCTTCACGCACTTTGGGATGCAGGACATCTTTATTTCAAAGCAGATTTTTTACCGCACGGATATGAGGTATACTGCATTGAAGTAGACTTGATTCTGGCACTATACTTTTATTTAAGAATGAACAAATAAGATTAGCAATGAAAGTAAGACTTAAAAATATGGTTTGCGAAAGGTGCAAGACCGTTCTGGGACAGGAATTAAAAAAGGCCGGTATTAATATTCTATCTATTGAGTTAGGGGAATTAATTATTATGGACGAAGCTTCGGTTAGTCGAAGCATTTTAAAGGAAATCGCTGAGCGTAACGGTTTTGAAATTATTGATAGCAAAGACACGGTTTTAGTAGAAAACGTGAAGTCCATTCTCATAAGAAAGATTGAAGCCTTGCACGAATTTCAAGAAAATATCTCGGTATTTCTTTCTAAAGAGCTGAATACAGATTATTCGATAATCAGTAAATGCTTTAAGGCTTCGACGGGAATAACGATTGAAAAATATCTCATTCGCTTGAAAGTTGAAAAGGCAAAAGAACTTTTACAAATGCATAGTATGACCTTTTCTGAGATAGCCTACTCGCTGGATTATAGTGGTGGAAGTCATTTGGCAAAGCAGTTCAAAAATAGTACTGGGATGTCTATGACCGAGTATAAAAGATTACAAAAGTGGAATAGAAAAACCTTGGACAAAATTGTATAAGCTTCAACCCGAATTGTTAAAGCCTGCGAAATAACGGCTTCATATTTTGTCTGGTCTAACAATAAATAGTTTTAAAAATGAAACATACATATCAAATAGAAGGAATGACCTGTAAAGGTTGTCTAAGAAACGTTAAGTCTGCTTTGAGCGAAGTTAAGGATGTCATCGATGTAGATATTGATTTGGAAGCGTCAACTGCAACCATAGAAATGCAAAATCATATCCCGATAGACAAATTTGAAGAGGCGGTACAGCAAAAGAAAAGTAAATATCATATACATCCCATCAAACCAGATGGCATAAAAACACGCACCTATCCCATAAACGGAATGACTTGTGACGGTTGTAGGTCTCACGTTGAAGAAACCCTATCAAAAGTGGATGGTGTTATAGAAGTTTCTGTGAACCTGGAAAAAGCGGAAGCTGTCATTGATATGAAATCAGATATACAAATAGAGAAATTTCAGGACATCCTCGAAAAAGATGGTGGTACATATAGTATTTACAAATCAGGTCAGCGTCCCGAAACATCTGAAAGAAAAAAGCAGAAACCCAAAGGCAAAGGAACGGGAACGTTTTACTGTCCGATGCATTGCGAGGGCGACAAGACCTATGACAAACCAGGCGACTGTCCTGTTTGCGGAATGGATTTAGTTGAAGAAGTTAATCTAAAGGCTACTTCCAACACCCAATATACCTGCCCGATGCATCCCGAAATCGTAAAAGACGAACCGGGAAGCTGTCCAATCTGTGGGATGGATTTAGTGCCTATGGAACCCGACCTTTCCGCAGAGGAAAAGACCTATAAAAAACTACTGAATAAGTTCTGGATAGCGGTCGCCTTCACATTGCCCATTTTTATCATTGCAATGTCTGAAATGCTGCCCAACAATCCCTTATATGATGTTCTGGAATTAAAATATTGGAATTGGATTCAATTTGCGCTTTCTATTCCTGTGGTATTCTACGCCACTTGGATGTTCTTTGAGCGCGCCTACCGTAGTATAAAGACTTGGAACCTCAATATGTTTACGCTTATCGGTATCGGTGCAGGCGTTGCTTGGCTGTTTAGCGTGTTCGGGATGCTCGTGCCAGATTTTTTCCCTGACCAATTTAAGACCGAAGCAGGTACAGTTCACGTTTATTTTGAAGCGGCAACCGTCATTCTAACTTTGGTGCTACTTGGGCAGGTTCTGGAAGCTCGTGCGCATAGCAAGACCAATTCCGCAGTCAAGGAACTTTTAAAGCTTGCGCCGAATAAGGCCATCAAGGTTGTCAACGGGGAAGAACAGGAAGTGGCTATCGATGAAATTGAATTGGGTGATATTCTGCGTGTAAAGCCGGGCGATAAGATTCCTGTGGATGGCGTGATTACCGAAGGCGAAACTTCCATCGATGAATCGATGATTACGGGCGAACCCATTCCCGTTAACAAATCTACCGATGATAGAGTAAGTAGTGGCACAATCAATGGCAATCAGTCCTTTTTGATGAAGGCGGAAAAGGTAGGGTCTGACACATTGCTTTCACAGATTATACAGATGGTCAACGATGCCAGTCGTAGCCGTGCACCCATCCAAAAGTTGGCCGATACCGTTTCGGGATATTTCGTGCCAGTCGTAGTCATTATCGCTGCTGTGACCTTCGGCGTTTGGGCAATTTGGGGCCCAGAACCAGCCTATGTATATGCCCTGGTCAATGCCATTGCCGTATTGATTATCGCCTGTCCGTGTGCTTTGGGGCTTGCGACACCAATGTCCGTTATGGTCGGTGTTGGTAAAGGCGCACAAAATGGGGTGCTTATCAAAAATGCCGAAGCCCTTGAAAAAATGGATAAGGTAGATACGCTAATTGTAGACAAAACAGGAACGATAACCGAAGGCAAACCAACGGTCGAGAAGGTAGGTTCTTTTGATAGTGAAATAACTGAAAACGAAGTACTACATTTTGTTGTTTCCCTTAACAGTCAAAGTGAACATCCGCTGGCAGAAGCCACCGTAAAATATGGAAAAGAACAAAACGCAGAGTTTTTAAAAGCAGATGGATTCAACGCAGTTACTGGAAAAGGTGTTGAAGGTAAAGTGAACGGAAAAGAAGTGGCCTTGGGCAACGCCAAAATGATGGAACAGGCAAATGCCACGCTTACCGAAGCTATGGAAAATGAGGCACAATCCTATCAAAAACAAGGGAAAACGGTTTCCTATCTCGCTGTTGAAGGTCAAGTTGCCGGCTACGTCGTTATCGGCGACAAAATCAAGGAAACGAGTGCAAAAGCTATCAAGGATTTGCAGAATAAGGGAATTGCGGTCATTATGCTTACTGGTGATAATCACGACACCGCCCAAGCTGTCGCAGATGAGCTTAACCTTGCCGATTTTCAAGCAAGTATGCTACCAGAAAACAAATTGCAGGAAGTCGAGAAATTACAAGAGCAAGGCAAGGTGGTTGCAATGGCAGGCGATGGTATCAATGATGCACCTGCACTCGCTAAAAGTGATGTAGGTATCGCAATGGGAACAGGTACGGATGTTGCCATTGAAAGTGCAGCCATTACCTTGGTGAAAGGCGATTTACACGGTATCGTAAAGGCAAGAAATCTAAGTGATGCAGTAATGCGCAATATCAAACAAAACCTCTTTTTTGCAATGATTTATAACACGCTGGGTATCCCTATTGCAGCAGGACTACTGTATCCGTTTTTTGGAATACTCTTATCGCCAATGATTGCGGCTTTGGCGATGAGCTTCAGTTCAGTCTCGGTAATTGCCAACTCATTACGTTTAAAAAGTAAAAACATATAATCTAACTAATTGAATACTTATGAAATATAAAATTTTGATAATCCTATTGGTAGTTGCTTTCATCGGCTGTAAAAATGAGGAAAAGAATAATACCAAAATAGAGACAGAACACAATCATACCCAAAGTGAACCTAAATCTGAGAACAAAAAAACCCTAAGCCCACATACATCGGCAATGGCGATGATAGGTGATGCTCATATTCACATAGATTATTCATCGCCAGGCGTAAGGGATAGAATTATTTTCGGTGGATTGTTGGCTTACGACCAAGTCTGGCAGGCTGGTGCCCATATGGCTACTTGGCTTGAAACAAACAAGGATATACAAATTGACGGTAAAGAATTAAAAGCTGGGAAATATGGATTTTTTGTAATTCCGAATCAAGAAGAATGGACTGTCATTTTCAACAATAATTGGAACCAACACGGTAAGGACGACTATGATGAAAATGATGATGTATTACGATTTAAAGTAACACCTAAAATTTCCGAAGAAATCAAGGAACATTTAGAATATAGTGTAAACAAAACATCTGAGAATTCTGGAACAATCTCAATGAGTTGGGAAAAAGTCACGATTGAATTTCCTTTTGAGATAAAGTAAAATGGTGAACAGAAATACAGCGAAATGGATTAGAAAAGCACACCGCTATTTGGGTATCTTTTTAGGTATTCAGTTTCTGATGTGGACGATTAGTGGGATGTTTTTCAGCTGGACGGACATTGACGAGATACACGGTAACCATTTTAAGAAATCGGCACCTGTGCAGACCTCTTTTAATGATTTGCTCGGCACATCCCAACTGGCTACTAAAGAATCCGTACAATCCTTGGAACTACTGGAAATAGCAAATGAACCTTACTATTGGATTAATGAAGCACAGCTTTACAATGCAAGAACGGGACAAATGAAAAATGGAATTTCTAAAGACGAGGCACAACAAGTTGCAAATAGGTATATTTTGAACGATTTAGAAATAGTAAAAATTCAATTAGTCGATTCTGTTGGGCCACATCACGAATATCGCGATCGCCCACTTCCAGCTTATGAAATCTCGTATGAGACACCACAAAATTTAAAAGCCTATGTGGCGGTTGAGAATGGCGCTTTTCAAACGGTGAGACACAGGGATTGGCGCTGGTTTGATTTTCTATGGATGACCCATACAATGGATTATCAGGGAAGGGATAATTTCAACACGTTGTTGTTAAGGGCATTTTCACTTTTGGGATTGATAACTGTCTTAAGCGGTTTTGTTTTGTGGTATATCAGTTCCCCATCAATCAGAAAACTAAAAAAGAAAATTAAATAATTAGTAACAAATAAAACCAAAAATTATGAATTCAAATGAACACACAAATTCAGGAAAATCAAAAAATCATTACACACGTTTTGTAGCAATGCTCGCTTGCTCTTTTGTAGCAATGTACATTACGATGTATTTAAACACCTATGAATGGGACCACGTATGGTTTAGCCTAACGAGATTTTATATGGTCTGTCTTGGTATTGCTGCAATGGCCATCATTATGTTTGTGGCAATGCGTGGAATGTATCAAAACAAAAAGAAGAATATCGCCATAGTCTTGGGAAGTATCGTTCTCTTTGTAGGTGCATTAGGACTGGTACGCGACCAAAAATCCACCGTGGGCGATGTTCTCTGGATGAAAGCAATGATACCACACCATTCCATCGCCATTTTAACGAGTGAACGAGCAGATATCGAAGACCCAGAAGTTAAAGAATTGGCTGAAGAAATCATAAAAGCACAACGAAGAGAAATTGCTGAAATGAAAGCGATGATTGAGCGTTTAGAAAACGAGTAAAACAAAGTGGATAAATCAATATTCAAAATATCAAAAATGGATTGTCCTTCTGAGGAATCTATGATTCGAATGAAGTTGGATTCAGTTGGTCGAATTTCAAAATTGGATTTCGATATTCCAAACAGAAAACTAACGGTTTTACATAATGGCAACTTGGAAGAAATTCAGAAAGCCATTGCAGACCTGAAGTTTAATGAAGAATTGATTTCTTCAGAACCAACCGATGAAGTAATTGCGGAAGAAGCAAGCAACCAGAGTAGGTTACTATGGTCAGTTTTGATTATCAATTTTATTTTTTTTGTCATTGAAATGACTACAGGATTGATTTCAAAATCAATGGGCCTCGTTGCAGACAGTCTTGATATGCTGGCAGATTCATTTGTATATGGTTTAAGTCTTTTTGCAGTAGGCGGTTCCCAACTACTTAAAAAAAGAATAGCGACAACTGCCGGTTATTTTCAGATACTTCTTGCGGTTATAGGAATTGTAGAAATAGTGAGAAGGTTTATAAATCCAACAGAAGTTCCGGATTTTAAAACAATGATTATAGTCTCAATATTGGCACTATTGGCCAACGGGCTATGTCTATTTCTTCTTCAAAAATCTAAAAGTAAAGAAGCCCATATGCAGGCCAGTATGATTTTCACATCAAATGATGTCATTATTAATTCTGGGGTTATTGTTGCTGGGCTTTTGGTACTATGGACTGGCTCACGATTGCCTGATTTGATTGTAGGCGCAATCGTTTTTATAGTAGTTGTCCGTGGCGCTCTTAATATTTTGAAATTAGGAAAATAAAATTATGAATATGAAAAAGAACATTTTATATATAGCAATAGCCGTTATCATAGGTTTGGGCGCTGGCTGGCTAATTTTTGGAAATAGCTCAGACAATGCAGCAAATAAGGATACGTCTGATATGTCCGACCACGACCACTCTGGCGAGAGCGCAGAACAGATGTGGACGTGCTCTATGCACCCACAGATAATGCAATCCGAAGCTGGCGATTGTCCTATATGTGGGATGGACTTAATCCCTGCAGAAGCTGGTGCAGAAGGTCTCGCTGCAAACGAGATAAAAATGACTGAAAACGCAATGGCGTTGGCAAATATTCAAACCACTATCGTGGGCAATGCAGAAGCCAGCGATGATGATGGGATGATATCCCTTTCTGGAAAAATAGCTGCTAATGAAGAAAACAATACTGTGCAAGCCAGCTATTTCAAAGGAAGAATAGAAAGACTCAACGTCAACTATGAAGGTCAACAAGTAAATCGTGGTCAGCTGCTCGCAACCATTTACGCACCAGACCTTGTAGCGGCACAACAGGAATTGATTACCGCAGCATCGTTGAAAGAATCGCAACCCGCTTTATACAAAGCCGTTCGCAATAAACTCAAAAACTGGAAACTTTCAGATACACAAATCAATGCTATTGAAGAAAGTGGAACGGTACGAGAGAATTTCCCGATTTATGCAACGGTTTCCGGAACGGTTTCAGAAGTAATGGCAGCACAAGGCGATTATGTAAATCAAGGACAGCCTATTGTGAAGTTGAGCAACCTCAATTCGGTTTGGGCAGAATTTGATGCCTATGAAAATCAAATAGCGCAATTCAACATTGGGCAAAAAATCAATATCACGACCAATGCTTATCCCAATAAGGAATTTGAAGGCACTATCTCATTCATCGACCCTATTCTAAATAATGCTACACGAACGATAACGGTACGTGCAACTCTGCAAAATAAGAATGACCTGTTTAAGCCAGGAATGTTTGTGACGGGTAAAGTCAAAGGCGCAACACAAACTATGGAAAACACCCTTACCGTGCCTGCAAGTGCTGTGTTATGGACGGGCGAGCGCTCATTGGTATATGTGAAAACCAATCCTAACGAGCCTGTATTTGAAATGCACGAAGTAACCTTGGGCAATCGCTCTGGCGAAACTTACCAAGTATCGGCCGGATTAAATAATGGCGATGAAATTGTTACCAATGGAACATTTACAGTAGATGCAGCGGCACAGTTACAGGGTAAAAAATCAATGATGAATCAGCAAATGATGCAGGATGAATCGGCTATGATGGGTGATATGGAAATGAGTTTCAGTAATGCGTTTAGTTCTGATTTCGACAAAGCATTACCATCATATCTCAAAATGAAAGATGCCCTTGTAGCAAGCGATGCAAGTCAAGTTTCCGCTTTCGCGAAAGCGACATCAGAAAAATTAAAAGCAATATCGACTGATGATTTAGGTACGATGGAAAAACAACATTTAACCAAAAGTATTGAGATGCTGGATGCCATTGCAAACAATGACATTCTGGAAAACCAGCGCGCTCACTTCGTCATTCTAAACGAGAATATCGTGCCTATTGCAATGAGCATAGAAAACTCGACAAATTATTACATTCAGAAATGCCCTATGGCAAATAACAATAAAGGTGCGGTATGGTTAAGTATGGAAGAAGAAATAAGAAATCCATACTATGGCGATGCAATGTTGACTTGCGGAAGTGTGATTGATTCGTTGTAAAAATCATTTGCAACACAGTTGCACCAAAATATTTTTATCTTTGCATTGTGAAAGTTGTAGCAATCATTTTATCGTTTTATTTCTTGGCACTCAATGTAGTGCCTTGTAGCGATGCGGCAAATAGAGCTGATGATACCCAAGTAGTTACAGTAATCGATATTGATGGCGACCATGACCAAGACTGTGAGTTATGCTCGCCTTTTTGCCAATGCCATTGTTGTCACGTTCACACGATAAATTTTGGGCTTGTTGCATTTCAACCGCTACAGCCTGCTATTCCTCAAGAATTCTTTGCCCATTTCGATGACCTTGGCAAAGATATTCCCCATTCCATTTTACAGCCACCACAGGCATAATTCAGTTTTTTTAAAGGATAATTATATCCTTTTTTGACCAAATCCTGGTTCTCATACTAGATCCTTGGTCCTATTGATAGATTTTGTTAGGCACAAAATTATTATCAAGAATTTTAACTGAATTAAATTTTTATTTATATGATTAATAAGATAATCGCATTTTCCATTAATAATAAATTTATTATTGGACTACTTACCTTAGCGCTGATAGGGACGGGTATTTGGTCCATGATGACCGTCAACCTGGGATCGGTGCCAGATATTACTAACAATCAGGTTCAGGTGATCACCCAGTCGCCAAATCTTGCCACAGAAGATATTGAACAATTTGTAACCTATCCCGTAGAACTATCTATGGGTAATTTACCAGGCGTTACAGAAATAAGATCTATCTCACGCTTTGGCCTTTCCGTAGTTACTATCGTTTTTGAAGACGATATGGGAACCTATCTTCCTCGACAGCTGGTACAGGAAAAACTAAACGAACTGGGCGAATCTATCCCTGAAAAATTTGGAAGTCCATCTATGGGTCCCATCTCTACTGGTTTAGGTCAAATCTATGAATACACTATAAAGCCAGAGGAGGGTTTTGAAAACAAGTATTCGCCTATGGAACTGCGCACCGTGCAAGATTGGGTTATCAAACGACAACTCACATTACTGGAAGGCGTGGTAGAGGTCAACTCTTATGGAGGCAGTATTAAACAGTACGAGGTCACTGTCAACCCAGATAAGTTGAATAGTTTGGGTATTAGTATTTCACAAGTGTATGAGGCTCTCGCTCGGAACAATGTGAATACAGGCGGTGCTTACATAGAAAAAAATAAAATGTCAAATTTCATAAGAGGTGAAGGTCTTATTCGCTCTTTGGAAGACATTAAAGATATTTCGATTATTAACGAGGGCAACATTCCCGTAACTATTGGAGATGTTGCAACACGCGTCCATTTTGGGAATCAGGTACGTTATGGTGCTTTTACGCAAGACGGTAAGGAAGCCGTGGGAGGAATAATAATGATGCTAAAAGGTTCAAACCCTAATGCGGTTATTCAAAATGTTAAGAATCGTATGGCAGAAATTGAAAAATCCCTGCCAGAAGGTCTCACTATCGCCCCTATCATTGATCGTAGTGAGCTAATTGCCAGAACGACCGATACCGTTAAAACCAATTTACTGGAAGGCGCCCTAATCGTGATATTTGCCCTTGTTTTATTGTTGGGTAGTTTAAGAGGTGGCATCATAACGGCCACGACCATACCGTTGTCCTTGCTTTTTGCCTTTATATTAATGAAGCAATTTAATGTATGGGCAAACTTAATGAGCTTGGGAGCTATAGACTTTGGGATTATTATAGATGGTGCCGTGATTATTATAGAAGGAACGGTGTATGAGATCCAAAAACGGATTATGTCTGGAAAGCTAAAATTCAATCAAGGCGTAATGGATAAAGTAGCCTATGATGCCGGAACCACGATGATGGGTTCCGCATTTTTTGGACAGATTATAATTCTTATTGTATTCACGCCTATACTTTTTCTTACGGGGGTAGAAGGTAAAATGTTTAAGCCGATGGCGTACACTTTCGGTTTTGCCATGATAGGTGCTATTTTCTTATGCCTTACCTATGTCCCTATGATGTCTGCCCTATTTATGAAACCCATTCAGAATAAAAAGAACTGGTTTGGAAGGTTTGAACGCTGGCTGGAAAGGATAAGTGATAAGATAATTGGTGGAATACAAAGGGTATATATGCCTTTACTGAAAGGGGCATTAAAACTGAAGCTCATTGTTGTAGGTGCTGCTGCTGTTCTACTTGTATTAGCCGGTTTCCTTTTTTCCAGAATGGGAGGAGAATTTGTGCCTCAACTGGATGAAGGGGATATTGCAATGCAGGCTTTAATCAGACCAGGAAGTTCATTAACAGAGTCTATTGAAGTTTCCAAAAAAATAGAAAATATCCTTCTAGAAAATTTTCCTGAAATTAAAACAGCAACAGCAAGAATTGGAGTAGCGGACATCCCAACAGATCCAATGCCGATGGATATAGCAGATATGTACCTGATTCTTGAAAAAGATAAGGATAATTGGACAACCGCTGAAACTAAAGAAGGACTTATAGCGCAAATCAAGGAAAAACTCAATAAAGAACTTACTGGGGTAAACCTTGTGTTTACGCAACCTGTAGAATTAAGGTTCAACGAATTATTAGAGGGGGTTAGAGAAGATATTGCGGTTAAACTATATGGAGAGGACCTGGGGGTGTTGTCGGAAAAGGTACAGGAAATGGCCAGTATTATCCAAACCGTGCCTGGTGCAGGAGACGTAAACGCGGAGCGAACATCAGGCCTCCCACAAATGACCGTTAAATTTAACCGTGATAAAATTGCGCAATATGGACTGGATATCCAAAAAGCCAATGATTACATAAGTACAGCTTTTGCAGGAGGAACAGCCGGAGTCATTTTTGAAGGAGAAAAACGATTTGATCTGGTAGTAAGATTTGATGAAGATCATAGAAAGAATATTGATGATTTGCGTGGTATGTATATCGATCTTCCAGACGGAACTCAGGTGCCTATAAAAGAAATAGCAGATATTGAGTATGTTCCGGGGCCTATGCAAATTTCAAGAGATGATACCTACAGAAGAACCTATGTGGGTGTAAACGCCCGGGGAAGGGATGTAGAGTCTGTGGTGAACGACATTCAGCAAAAATTAGATGAGGAATTAGAATTGCCACCAGGTTATTATATTACTTATGGAGGGGAGTTCGAAAACCTTCAGAGTGCCAAAGACCGATTAGTGATTGTGGTACCGATAGCCTTATTCCTGATTTTCGTGCTTCTATATTTTGCCTTAAAATCTTTTTCCCAATCTATCATGATCTATATGGCGATACCATTGGCTGCTATCGGAGGTGTTTTTGCCCTTTGGTTAAGAGGTATGCCATTTAGCATTTCCGCAGGTGTAGGCTTCATTGTTCTGTTTGGTGTTGCAGTTTTAAACGGACTGGTACTAATAAATAGATTCAATTCTTTAAAAGAAGAAGGAGTAACCAGTCTAAGAGATAGAATTTTTACAGGAACCAAAGAACGAATACGACCTATTATGTTAACAGCAACAACAGATATTTTCGGTTTTTTACCAATGGCATTTTCCACATCTGCCGGTGCAGAAGTTCAACAACCACTTGCTACAGTTGTTATAGGTGGTATGCTTACGGCTACCTTGCTTACGCTGGTGGTTCTTCCTGTCCTTTATACATTTGTAGAGAAGAGACGGGAGAAAAAGGAACAGAACAAGCTTGGTTCTTCCAATTCACGATCTTTAGCTACGATTTTGATAATTGGCTTTGTTTTAGGCGGAACCTTTTCTGTAAATGCACAATCTGATGCAATGTCATCTGAATATTCACAACAGGATTCTTTACAAACTATTAGTTTGCAAGAGGCTAAAGAAATGGCAATCCAAAACTTTCCGCAATTAAAAGCTGCTCAACTTGAAATTGAAAGTGAGGAAGTATTGCGTAAAACCGCCTATGATTTTGGAAATACCCAAATCTTTACAGGAAAAGAAGAAGTAGGAAATGGCTCTGATGGGGTCTATACTCAAATTGGCGTCCAACAGCAAGGCATTGATATTTTTGGAATTGCCCCCCGGTTAAAATTGCAGAAAGAAAGGGTTGCCCTTGCTGAAAATGCCTTAGAGCTATCTACTATTGAAATTGAACGTGAAGTAAGCAGGGCCTGGACATCTGTTTATACAACTAAAAAGGCGTATCAGGTATATAGAAAAATGGATTCAATTTTTGAAGATATTGAAAGGGCTGCAAGAATCCGGTATGAAACAGAAGCTACCTCTAAACTGGAATATCTTGCTACCTCCAACCAGGCGAACGAGGTTAAAATACAGCTGGAACAGTCATACCGAAATTACCTGAAATCAATACAGCGTTTAAACCTATGGTTTGTTAGTGATACGATTTATGATGTACCAGATTTGCCTGTTGAAACTTTAGACAAACCTTTAAACTTTCTGGTAGAGTCGCTTGAAAATCATCCGTTGCTACAGGTTTCGGAACAAAGGATAGATGTTGCCAAAGCGGTTACCAGAGAACGAAAATCTGAATTTTTGCCCAAATTTCAGGGTCAGTACGGTAGGCAGGAAATAGCCGGGCAATCGGGTTTCTTCCAATATCAAATAGGAATTCAAATTCCGCTGTTTTTTGGGCCGGAATTAGGCCGTACACAGGAAGCACAAGTAAATAGACAGATTGCAGAGCAAAACTTTTATCAGGATAAAATCGAACTGGAAACCGCCTATAAAAATATGCGTGAAGACTACATCAAATGGAGAAACTCATGGAATTATTATAGGGATGAAGCACTTCCGCTGGCCAAAGAGCAACAAGATGGATCAGTGCTGGCCTTTAAGGAAGGCGCTATCGATTATGTGACATTTCTCCAAAATATAAGAGATGCCATTAGAATCGAGGTAAATGCCTGGAGTGCTTTTAACGATTATCTCGACAGCCGTTACCAACTGGAATATTACCTTAAGAATTCAAATTAAAAATTAAAATAAGAAAATCGATATGAATACAAGATCAATAAATATTCTAATGCTTGCCTTAACGCTCAGCATATTCTTTGGATGTAAAGAAAATCCTGCGGCAGGGGAAGATGCTTCCAGTGAAACTGCAACTACTAATACCGAAGAAGGTGAAAATCACGGTGAGGAAGGAGATGAAGAAGAAGGAGGGATGCGTTCGGTACATCTTTCAGAAATGAAATTCAATAGTCTGGGGATTAAAGTAGATACCTTGCCTAAAAAAGCTTTGTCCGGTATTGTGGAAGCCAATGGCCAGTTAGAAGTGCCGCCTCAATACGAAGCTACAGTTACGGCCGTCTTAGGCGGTAATATAACTTCTATAAAGGTTATTGAGGGGGATAAGGTAAATAAAGGTCAGGTGTTGGCTTATCTTTCTCACCCAAATTTAACCAGAATGCAGTCTGATTATATTAATGCATATAGTAGGATGCAATTTTTGGAAAAGGAATTTGAAAGACAGAAACGTTTATATGAAGCAGAGGTAGGATCTGGAAAATCTTTTCAACAAACCCAATCAGATTACCAGTCTGTACAAGGTGAAGTGCGGGGGTATGAATCACAGTTACGGCAGTTAAACCTAAATGCTTCCCAGGTTAGAGACGGTGAATTATATGAATATATTCCGGTAGTAAGCCCAATTGGAGGTTATATTGAAAAAGTACTGGTACAGGTAGGACAATATGTAGACCCTCAGACCAGTATGTTTATGGTAGTTGATAATGAACATGTGCATGCCGATCTAATGGTTTTTGAAAAAGATATTTATAAGGTGAAAGAAGGCCAAAAGATTGCGTTTACACTGGAATCGGTTCCAGGCAGTAATTTAACCGGGGAAATTTATTCAGTGGGGAAACAATTTGAACAAAACCCCAAAGCGGTACATGTGCATGCAGAAATCGATAATAAAGAAGATTTTCTAATTCCGGGGATGTATATAAACGGAAAAATCAGGACCGGTGAAGAAGCTGTTCCTGCCTTACCGGAAGAAGCAATAATTGAAGAAGAAGGAAATCCCTACATCTTTACGGCCCAAAAACACCAGGAAGATGGTGAAACCGAATGGGAATTGAAACCAGTGCAGGTTAGAACGGGAATAAATGAAGATGGTTGGGTTGAAATTAAACTGCTGGAGCCTCTGCCTGAAGGTACGTTGGTTGCCTATAATAATGCCTATTATCTGGTTTCTGAAATGCAGAAAAGCCAGACTTCCCATGGTCATTAAATTAAAAAAATTAGATGGATGGACTCTCTGTTAAATGTTTGTCTTAATTAAAATTCCAGAGGGTTCATCCTTAATACTAAAATTAATATTACAGCAATGAAAGAAATAAAAGCATTTATAAAACCGAAACGAGTTCAAAAAGTGATAGAATCCCTTAGTGAAAGTGGATTCAAAAGTATGACGCTTTCCCAGGGGGAAGGTACCGGGGCTTTTAAAGCAAAAGGCGCATCACCTTCTTTAGATTTCCGTGTAACAGACAGTCCGGTTGTAAAGTTAGAACTGGTATGTCAAAACGAAGAAGCACAATCAGCAATAGATATTATCCTTGAGAATGCAAAAACAACTGAACCCGGTGACGGAATAATTTATCTTTCCGATATTGAAGATGCCTTCCAGATAAAAACCGGGGAATCCATAAAGCGTTACGACCCCTAAATACTTTTATAGCAAATGGAAAAAATAGTAAAAAAGTTGGAAAGCAAAGGCATCCGCCCTACGGCAATGCGCTTGATGACCTATAGACGGCTGGCACAACTGAATGTGGCCGTTAGCTTAGGCGACCTTGGAAAGGATTTCGAAAGCTCGGAAAGGAGTACGCTTTTCCGTACTATGAAGACATTTGAAGAAAAAGGAATCGTGCATCAAATTGAGGATGGCACCGGCATCATTAAATATGCCCTGTGCGAAGACAATTGTGAATGTGAGGTGGGAAACGACCTTCACTTACATTTTCATTGCAATAGTTGCGGGGAAACCGTGTGCCTTACAGAGCACAAAATCCCTCAGATAAACCTGCCCGAAGGCTATGTGGCAGAGGATATCAATCTGGTAGTAAAGGGAATATGTGAGAAATGTAGTGGCGTTTAATTTTATGAGATGACCAAAGCCGAAGAAACACTTAGAAACAACGGGATTAGACCTACCAAAATGAGATTATTTATTTATAAATATCTCAAAAGAAAGTTTTATGCTGTAACATTAAGGGAAATAGAAACGGCTTTCGTTAAAAAAAGTAAACATACACGAGATAGAACAACAATTTATCGGAGTATAAAATTATTTCAAAAGAAAGGGATTATACATCAAATTGATGACGGTACGGCTACCGCAAAATATGCATATTCTGATAAGAATTCGCTGGATCTACACTTACACCTTCACTGTATGAATTGCAGCAAAACCTTCTGTTTGCCCAATAAAGTTCCACAGGAAAATTTACCTGACAAATACGAAATAACCGAAGTAAATTTAGTTTTGAAGGGGGCATGTGTAAAATGCCAAAAAGCAAAGAAGCTAAAATATAACATAGACCAATCTGCTCATAAAAACTTAAAACAATGATACGAATCAAAAATGTCGAAAAAAGCAATTTGATATCCGCTTCAATAAGCGGTAAGATTACTAAAGAGGATATAGAGAAAATCCATCCTTTGATACATAATATTGTCAAAAATGGAAATAAGGTGAATTTCTTTTTTGAACTAGTTAACTTTAAGGGCTACGATCTCAAAGGCTTATGGGAAGATTTAAAAGTTGATACCGCCCATATTTCAGATTATGGAAAGATGGCCTTTGTGGGTGAAAAAGAATGGCAGGAATGGGCTGCTAAAGCCACTGATTTTTTTACAAGCTCGGAAGTTAAATATTTCGACTTTACCGAAAAGGAAGAAGCTAAAAGATGGATATTAAACCAATAGGGATATGAAAAAGCTACAACTAAAAATTCCGGTATTGCTACCTCAGGTGCCAAATGAAAAAGACACTTGTGTGCAAAGGCTCATTGCTGAATTAGAGGCCAAAGAGGGTCTTGAAAAAGTACATATAGTAGATGATCAGGAAGATACGGTGCCGCAACTGTGCTTTCATTATGATCCGGACATTATCTCTATTGACCGAATTCAATCTTTGGCGGAAAATGCCGGGGCAGAAATTACAGAAAAATATGGTCATCTTCTTTTAGAGGTTGAGGGGATTAGACATACAAGGCACGCTCGTTCCATCGAGAAAAGCCTTTTGGCAATCAATGGAGTTTTGGAAGTTTCCGTTTCAGGCTCTGGAATGGTACGACTTGAATTTGATAAAAAGCAAACGAATTTTGATGAAATAAGTAAACAAATTGAAAAAGAATACCTTCAGATTCAGCGGAGTTCTTCAAACGAAAATGATTACACCAAAGCATCCAAAAAACAGGAGCGTTCAAAGAAGGAAGATACTAAAGAACAAACTTCCACAGAGGGGCACGAGCACAAAGAGGGCGAGACCCACGAGGAAGGAGAAGGGCACGCCCACGGTGGGATTTTCGGTAAAAATACGGAGCTTATTTTTTCTATTATCTGCGGCGCCCTTCTCGGGATAGGTTTCGGACTTTCCTATGTTGCATCCATCCCAGATTGGGTCAGTCTTACTTTATACATAGGTGCTTACTTTTTTGGGGGTTACTTTACGGCAAAAGAGGCCATACAGACCGTTGCCAAAGGTGGTTTTGAAATCGATTTTTTAATGTTGGTGGCCGCCATAGGTGCCGCTGTTCTGGGAGAATGGGCCGAAGGTGCACTCTTGCTGTTCCTGTTCAGCCTTGGCCACGCCCTGGAACACTATGCAATGAACAAGGCCCGAAAGTCCATAGCGGCCCTTGCCGATCTCGCACCAAAAACAGCTTTGCTCAAAAAAGATGGCAAAACCGAAGAGGTGGGTATCGAAAAATTGGGTATAGGCGATATTATCGTGGTCAAGCCGAACAGTAAAATATCTGCCGATGGCGTTGTGGTCAACGGAAAAAGCAGTGTCAACCAAGCTCCGATTACCGGGGAAAGTGTACCGGTAGATAAAGTTCCCGTAGAAGATGTTGACAAGGATTATTCGGCGCAAGATGATATCAAGGATGAAAACCGCGTTTTTGCCGGAACGATCAATGGGAACAATACTTTGGAAATTAAAGTGATCAAAGCAGCCAAAGATTCAACGCTTTCCCGATTGGTGAAACTGGTTAACGAGGCCCAGACCCAAAAATCACCTACCCAGTTGCTCACCGATAAATTTGAAAAATATTTTGTGCCGTCCGTCCTTATTTTGGTCGGGATTCTTTTGTTCGCTTTTTTAGTTATTGACGAACCCTTTAGCGCGAGCTTTTACCGGGCAATGGCGGTACTGGTAGCTGCAAGTCCCTGTGCGTTGGCAATCTCGACCCCAAGTGCTGTATTGAGTGGAGTGGCCAGAGCTGCCCGTGGCGGGGTATTAATTAAAGGAGGGCGCCCTCTGGAGGACCTGGGGGTTATTACCGCCCTCGCCTTTGATAAAACCGGAACTCTAACGGAAGGAAAGCCAAAACTTACCCAAGTGGTGCCACTTGGAAATATATCTGAAAACGAACTTCTCAAAATAGCAGTAGCTGTGGAAAGTTTGAGTGATCACCCCCTGGCCAAAGCTGTAGTTCGTGATGGAAAAGAGCGTCTGGAAGGCGAGGAAATCCCAAATGCCTCTAATTTGGAGGCAGTTCTGGGTAAAGGGATTAAAGCATCGTTTGGCAATGATAAAATCTATATAGGTAACCTCGACCTGTACGAAGGGCTTGATGAGAGTACACCTTCCGAAAAAATAGCTACGAAAGTGCGTGGTCTTGAAGGTGGTGGAAATACAACAATGCTTATACGAAAAAATGAAGAATATATAGGCATCATTGCATTAATGGATACCCCTCGTGAAGCCGCCAAGGGAACCCTCAAAAAATTAAAAGAAATCGGCATTAAACGAATGATCATGCTTACCGGAGATAACCAGAAGGTAGCAGACGCTGTAGCAGAAGAAATAGGATTGACCGATGCCTGGGGGAGCCTATTGCCGGAAGAAAAAGTGGATGCTATAAAAGAATTAAAAGAAAAGGAATCCAAGGTGGCAATGGTGGGCGATGGCGTTAATGATGCCCCTGCCATGGCAAACAGCACTGTAGGCATAGCTATGGGTGCTGCGGGAAGTGATGTAGCCTTGGAAACGGCGGATATTGCGCTAATGGCCGATAAGTTGGAAACCCTGCCCTTTGCCATAGGCTTAAGCAGGAAGGCAAAGGCGATTATCAGGCAAAACCTTTGGGTTAGCCTTGGTATTGTGGCCCTGCTTATACCTTCAACCATATTCGGCTTGGCAAATATTGGAGTGGCTGTAGTAATCCATGAAGGTTCGACGCTTCTGGTGGTTTTTAATGCGTTAAGGCTTTTGGCTTATAAAAAAGATTAGATCCGGACTTAGACTGTTTTTCGAAAGAATATAAAATGACAAAAACGGAAAAAAAATTATCGTCAAAAGGGATACGTCCCACTGAAATGAGGTTGAAAATTCACAAATACCTCAATAGGAAGACCTATGCAGTAAGTTTAAACGAAATGCAAAAAGTCTTTATCGCTAAAAGCGAAAAAAACAAAACGGCAAACAGAACTACCTTTTATCGAAACCTAAAAACTTTTGAAGATAAAGGGCTAATTCATCAGATTAATGATGGGACAGGAGTGGCAAAATTTGCAATTTCCGATAAAAAGGCCAAAGGTAAATACGGTACAGATTTACATATGCATTTTCATTGTACCGTTTGCGGAAAAACTATTTGCTTGCCGGATAGAATATCGAAACAAAACTTGCCGGACGATTATGAAATAAACGATTTGAACCTGGTATTAAAAGGGGTATGTAAAAATTGTAGTAAAAAATAATAGGTGGGAGTACCTTAAAACTGAACCCTTGCGCCCCTGGTCAGCTTAAGGTTTCCCCCACCTTATTTAATTAAAAAATTTACGAATATGGAAAAATATGATGTAACAATTATAGGCTCTGGCCCTGGCGGGTATGTAAGCGCTATACGTTGCGCCCAATTAGGATTAAAAGTAGCCATTATTGAAAGGTACAGCACGCTTGGCGGCACCTGCCTTAACGTGGGCTGTATCCCGTCAAAAGCCTGGCTTGAAGCCTCTGAGCATTATTACAAACTCAAACATCAATTCGAAAATTTTGGGATTGATGTAAAAGAAGCCAATGTCGATATCAAAAAAATGAACCAAAGGGTTCAGGATGTGGTACAGGAAATCATCAATGGCGTTGGGTATCTGATGAAAAAGAACAAAGTTACCGTCTATGAAGGCCACGGCACCATCAAGGACAAAAACACGATTGAGATTAAGGCCGAAGCTAAAACGGAAACTATAGAAACCGATAAAATTATCATTGCCACAGGGTCCAAACCCGCTTCCTTGCCCAATATTAAAATCGATAAAAAAAGGATAATCTCTTCTACCGAGGCCCTTGCGCTACAGGAAATCCCCGACCATTTATTGGTCGTTGGTGGAGGCGTTATCGGGGTTGAGATAGGTTCTGTTTTCGCCCGCCTGGGCTCTAAGGTGTCTATTGTGGAATATTTTGATAGCCTCATCGCCACTATGGATGGCGCACTGGGACATCAATTGCATCGTTCCCTAAGAAAACAGGGAATTGAGTTTTATTTGGAACATAAAGTGACCAATGCAACAGCAACGGACAACAAAGTTGAATTGAAAGCGGAAAACCTGTCCGATAAAAAAGAAATGAATTTAGAAGGCGACTATTGCCTTATGGCCATTGGCCGGAAACCGTACACCGCCAATTTAGGCCTTGAAAACATTGGCGTGGAAACCAATGAGAAAGGACAGGTAACGGTAAATGAGAACCTTGAAACCAATGTCAAGGGTGTATATGCCATTGGGGATGTAATCCGAGGGGCAATGCTTGCCCATAAAGCCAGTGAAGAGGGCGTTTTTGTAGCCGAAAGGATAGCAGATCAAAAGCCACATATCAATTATTCGCTTATTCCTAATATTGTTTATACCCAGCCCGAAGTGGCCGGGGTAGGCTTAACCGAAGAAGAATTGAAAGAAGCAGGAAGAAGTATTAAAACAGGCTCTTTTCCTTTTAAGGCCAACGCAAGGGCGAAAATAAGTATGGACACCGACGGCTTCATAAAAGTAATCGCAGATAAAGAAACTGATGAGATATTGGGAGTGCATATGATAGGGCCACGCATTGCAGACAGCTATACCGAAGCGGTGGTAGCGATGGAATTCAGGGCATCTGCCGAAGATGTTGCAAGGATGTCCCACGGGCACCCAACTTTTTCAGAAACCTTTAAAGAGGCCTGTCTGGCAGCCACCGAAGACAGAGCGTTGCATATTTAACGGCCTTAATTTAATTGTAAAATCGGATTAGGCAGTTTTTAATCATTTCATAAGACTTAAATCAGTTTGTATTAAGTTTAAGTTTATGGTCTAAAAAATAAAATAAATATTTTAAAAATGTAAAGAGCATGAGAACTATTCCGAAAGACAAAAACATCGATAGTAGTTTGACGCTACTTCGTGACGGCTATGAATTTATTCAGAAAAAGCGTCAAAAGCTTTGGTCCGATATTTTTAGAACCCGTTTGATGTTAAAGGAAACGATCTGCATGAGTGGAAAAGAAGCCGCGGAGGTTTTCTATGACACTGAAAAGTTTCAGCGAAAAGACGCTGCTCCTAAAAGAGTGCAAAAAACATTATTCCTCCAGAAGGGTGTCCAGACACTGAATAATTCAGCATACAGGCAAAGAAATGAAATGTCTATGTCTTTGATGAAACCGGATAGCCTGCGGGGGTTCCTAAAAATTCAAAAGAGCTACTGGGAAACATACATTGGTAAATGGGAGAAAGATGAAGAGCAAAAGTGCCTTTGCCGGAGTGGTTTCAGGCAGAAGAAGTAAACCTGCTGCTAAAAGGATTTTGTAACAATTGTATCCGGATAAAGGACAACTATTATAACGAATATTAAAAATAAAAAAAGAGATAATGGAGAAAACAACATTTAAGATAACCAAAATGGATTGCCCTTCGGAAGAGCAGATGATCCGGATGAAGTTGGAATCTTATGCTCAAGTGAAATATTTGGATTTTGATATTCCCAACAGGAAATTGGAAGTATATCATGTGGATGGCATTGAAGATATACAAACATCAATAGCCGGTTTAAACCTTGGGGATTCTTTAGAGGGAACCACAGAAGCCGAACCACCCGTAATGGAAGACCAATCCAAACAAAAAAGAATCCTTTGGTGGGTCTTGGGCATCAACTTTGGTTTTTTCGTTATCGAAATGACCACAGGTTGGATTTCCTCTTCTATGGGACTTGTGGCGGATTCGTTGGATATGCTGGCAGATTCCATCGTATATGCGCTAAGCCTATTCGCGGTAGGCGGTGCCATTTCAAGAAAAAAGAAGGTCGCAAAATTCAGCGGGTATTTTCAGATGGCATTGGCAACACTTGGTTTTGCAGAGGTATTAAGAAGGTTTTTTACCAGTAGTGAAACACCAATGTTCCAGTGGATGATTGTAGTTTCCATTTTAGCCCTACTGGGGAACCTTATTTCGCTTTGGTTGATAAACAAGGCTAAAAGTAAGGAGGCCCATATGCAGGCCAGTGCCATTTTTACGTCCAATGATATTATTGTAAACGGTGGGGTTATAGTGGCAGGGGTACTGGTCTATTTTCTGAATAGCAAATGGCCCGATTTGGTGATTGGCGGCATCGTCTTCACGTTTGTAATGCGGGGCGCCATAAGAATTTTAAAATTATCTAAATAATGCAAATATATGTTGCACAAGACGTTGGGAAACAATAGGAAATTATGAATAAAAGTAGTGTAGCATTATTGATTTTACTGTTGTTGGCAATAGACCAGACCATAAAGATTTATGTGAAGACCCATTTTTATTATGGCGAGGAGTACTACGTATTTGGCCTGGATTGGTTTCGCTTGCATTTTTTGGAAAATCCCGGAATGGCCTGGGGCTTTAAGTTTGGGGAGGGATATCTGGCCAAGCTTGTTTTGATCCTATTTCGGCTGGCCGCCATTGTTTGGGGGACTTTTTATATCAAAAAGATGATACGTGAAGGATATGCAAAGGTTTTTGTAATCTGTGCAGCATTTATATACGCAGGTGCATTGGGCAATTTGATTGACGGTGCATTTTACGGACTGATCTTTGAAAAAAGTGATCCGGCAGTACAAAACGTTGCAGAAATATTCCCGTCAGGGGGTGGATATGCTGGATTTTTAAATGGCAATGTCGTGGATATGTGGTTCCTTCCCATTATTGATACAAGGCTTCCGGAATGGATGCCATTTTGGGGAGGTAATCAATTTACTTTTTTTGACCCTGTATTTAATACCGCAGATGTCTGGATTAGCACGGGAGTGATTTTACTCCTGATCTTTCAAAGCCAACAAAAAAAAGACCAGAAAATATCGGAAAATAAAAAGTTGAAATATACTGAGGGTAACAGAAAAATTATAAACAACGATTAGTTATGAACGTTTGGCTTTGGGTAGTAGTATTGGGATTGGCAGCTTGGGCTGCCCATTGGGGTGCGGACCAACTCTTGACGCCTTTAAAGATGCTCCGTAAGCAATGGGGGCTTACAGCTTCTGCAGGAGCAGCTCTCCTTGCCATTGTGACCGCCAGCCCCGAGGTAGCTGTAAACGTTACCAGTGCAGCCCGGGGAGTATCGGAAATTGGTCTGGGCAACCTTTTGGGTTCCAATATAATTTCCATTCCGTTGATGGTTAGCATAGCCTATTTCGCTTCCAGAAAGCAATTTAAAAATAATAAGGAACACCAAAAACATCTGGATGCCAACCTACTGGCTCTGAACAAACGTTCTGTTTCGGTATTGTCCATCCCCTACCTGGCAATCATTGCTTTGGTAGCTATACTAACCCTTCCCAAAGCCTGGCGTGGATTACAACCCATCGATGGCTATATTATGCTGGCTGCCTATGCTGCTTTTTTAACGCATGCCATTATAAAAGGCAGGGAAAAGGGCGAAAAAGTAGAATGGGACAAAAAGAAAGTCTGGTTATCCGTGGCCGGGGCCCTGGCCATAGCTGTGGGTGCTTTTTTTATTGTTAAGGCAACAGAAAATATTGTTTCGGCCCTGAATATTTCTGAAATCGTTGGGGGATTGTTCATCACGGGTATAATGACCACCGCGCCTGAAATATTTAAGACCTGGAGCGTGGTGAAAGGAGGCGAAGTAACGGCAGGCACCACTAGTGTTATCGCAGATAATGCTGTTACGATGACGGTCGCCTTTTTCCCGTTGGCGCTGGTTACTACCCCTATCGAAGATTTCCAGTTGTTTTGGGTGAATCTTGCCTTCGTTGGACTGATGCCGCTTTTGTACTCCCTTTTTGTCCATCAAAGCAAGGAACTTCACGGTTTTAGCAGATGGCAGATATTCGCGTTCGATGCAGCCTATATCGTCTATCTATTGACAATGGTATTTTTTGTTCTAAAACTATTTTAAAATAAAACATATATGAAAAAGAAAAAACTAAATCTAAGAGACCTCAAGGATCCTTCAATTGAAAATAAGGTTTCATCACAACTGAGCATTAAGGAATACATCCCTTCCATATTCAGTTTTGTGATGTTGATAGCGGGAATTGCTATTGATTACTTTGATGCCTTTCCGTTTTTTAAAGGTTGGGTACGAATCGCTTGGTATGCGGTAGCCTACATCCCCGTTGGTTTTCCTGTTATAAAAGAGGGATGGAAAAGTATCAGGGACGGTGATTTCTTTACCGAATTCTTCCTAATGTCTATCGCAACCTTAGGGGCGTTCGCCATTGGGGAATACCCGGAAGGTGTGGCCGTAATGCTGTTTTACGCCGTGGGCGAACTTTTCCAAAACGCAGCTGTAAAACGAGCAAAGGGCAACATAAAGGCGCTTCTTGATGTACGTCCTAATGAGGCCGTGGTGTA
Source organism: Leeuwenhoekiella palythoae (assembly GCF_020310025.1). Taxonomy (GTDB): domain Bacteria; phylum Bacteroidota; class Bacteroidia; order Flavobacteriales; family Flavobacteriaceae; genus Leeuwenhoekiella; species Leeuwenhoekiella palythoae. The sequence goes on along the minus strand of NZ_CP084318.1, from coordinate 2,289,025 downwards.
TCGGAACGGCGATTATGTTTCGGTCGATCCCGAGACCGTTGAAATTGGAGAAAAAATACAAGTGCGCGTAGGTGAAAAGTTCCCTTTAGATGGCCAATTGCTATCTAAAAAAGCATCGGTCAATACCGCAGCGATTACGGGGGAAAGCAAACCCGACACCATTGCCAAAGGAGACAAGGTTTTTGCCGGGAGCATCAATCTAGAAGGTGTTGTAGAAGTGGAAACCACCAAGGAATTTAAGGATAGTTCCATTGCTCGAATTCTCGATATGGTGCAAAATGCCACAGCACGTAAATCAAAGACCGAACTGTTTATAAGGAAATTTGCACGCATCTATACTCCTATCGTAGTTTTCTTAGCAGTATGCTTAACGTTTTTACCTTATTTTTTTGTGGACGGGTACGTATTTCAGGAGTGGTTATACCGGGCCTTGATTTTTCTGGTAATTTCTTGTCCCTGTGCATTGGTGATTTCCATTCCCCTGGGTTACTTCGGTGGGTTGGGTGCAGCATCCCGAAACGGTATTCTATTCAAGGGTGCATCCTTCTTGGATGCAATGACCCAAGTGAATACGGTAGTAATGGACAAAACAGGAACCGTTACTCACGGGGTATTCAAAATAAAGGAAATCAAACCCATAACATTAGAAAAGGCAACGTTTATGAAGTACCTGATGGCGATGGAAGAACAATCCACACATCCCATTGCCAAGGCGATCTTGGAATATAAAGCGGACGGTTCTGATTATGAGGCCACCAATGTTTCAGAGGTTGCCGGAAAAGGATTGAAAGGGATGGTCAACGGAAAAACAGTACTTGTAGGTAACAAAGCATTGATGACCTCAAACAGTATTGAAGTTCCTTCGGAAACAGATGGTATTGTAGAATCAATTGTTATGGTGTCTATTGACGGAAAATTTGAAGGTTATGTAACCATTGCAGATGAATTAAAGGATGATGCACACCAAGCCATTAAACAAATTCGAGATTCAGGAATTTCCAGGATTATAATGCTATCAGGCGACAAGGACTCTATTACACAACAAGTTGCAAAAGAGTTAAATATCGATTGGGCAAAAGGTGGATTGTTGCCTGAAGACAAATTGAACGAAGTCGAAGAACTCAAAAAGCAATCCGGAACCAAAGTAGCATTTATAGGCGATGGTATTAACGATGCCCCGGTTTTGGCGATAAGTGATGTTGGCATTGCAATGGGTGGTTTGGGTAGCGACGTAGCCATAGAAACAGCCGATGTTATCATACAGACCGACCAACCCAGTAAGATTGCAAGAGCGATTAAAATTGGTCGTTCAACTCGACGAATTGTCTGGCAAAATATTGGGCTTGCCTTTGGTGTAAAGGTTATTGTCCTCATTCTCGGTGCAGGTGGATTAGCAACAATGTGGGAAGCTGTGTTTGCCGATGTTGGTGTTGCTTTGCTCGCTATTCTCAATGCAGTTAGATTGCAGAAAATGAAGTGGCAGGATTCTTAGAGTGCTATCTTGGCCGAAGATATAAAGGGGGTTTCAAATAAATTAAAGCTATCTTTATAAGTCAGAATAGGTCTTAATCAATGATTCACATTTTCACAACAGGCGGCACAATCGAGGGGCTGGACTATATTGATGATAGTGGTATAACTTCATCCGACGTAGGGATTGAAGCTTTTTTGGATAAAGCAAATATAAATTTTGAATATACCATAGAAGGTGTTTTCAAAAAAGATAGTCGTGCCATAACAGATGATGACAGAAAGCTGCTGGCGAGCAAGATAAAGGAAACTAATGCGACTAAGATACTGATTACCCACGGTACTTTCACGATGGAAGATACCGCAAAATATATAGGAAAACTCAATTTAAATAAGACAATTGTTTTGGTTGGGTCTTTCATTTTGGGTTCATCTGCAGAGACAGATGCACCCTTTAACTTGGGGTATGCAATTAGCTCATTACAGCTTCTAAAACCGGATATTTATATTGCTATGAACGGACAAATTTTTAATTGGAACAATGTTTCCAAGAATTTAGAAACCAACAAATTTGAGCGCAATGAGTAGTAAAATAGATGTTTGGTACTTCGATACATTGGACGACTTTTTTCTATCTATTAATAGATACGTTCATAGTATTGCTTACACTCTACTTTTCCAGAAAGAAAACGCGTAGTAGTCTAAGGCGTTTCCTCTACCTCGGAATCTTGTTTGTTGCTTATAATGCTACTGGTGGTTTTTTACCAATTGACAACTTCCCAGGTCCTTTTATTTTGCAGTATATTATTACCTATGGTGTTGCCATCGCCTTGTGTGTTTATATCGTTTATTATCTCTACAAAGAGTACGATATTGTCGTTTTAAAATTCAACTCATCCATAAGAAACCTTGCTATACTCGCAAGCGTGAGTTTTGTAGTGCTGTTTCTTATCCCTTATTTCCTGACAGATTCACTTAATTCTGCACGTTTTCTATTTACCATTCCTATATCTGCTGTCGCTTTTGTTTTTCTGTTTATTTTCTATCGTCGCATATCGAATCCCAGCAATCCAAATCCTTTCATAGTAAGACGAAACAAACTCTCAATGGTAAGTGTAGCAAGTATTGCCCTGTTACCTATCTGCACAGTCATCGGCGACTATCAATGGATAACATTTACCGTAATGAACTTGGCTTTCTTTGCCATAACCGCCATTGAAGCAGATAGGTATTTGTACTTCATAGAAAACAATAACCGAATGTATGAGGTCTTTGCGTTGAAGAAAAAACAACGTGACGAATCGGTCGAGCGCAAAATCATCTATGAAGATTTGACCCGTAGAGAAATCGAAGTGGCTTTGTCAATTTTAAGTAATTTAAGCTACAGAAACATCGCCAAAGATTTATTCATTGCAGAAAGTACCGTATCAAAACACGCATCAAATATCTTCAAAAAAACGGGCGTAAAGAATAGGCGTGAATTTTTGAAGCGATTTCGGAAGAAAAAGTAAGTAAATTGAGTTTATATAAAAACCACTATTTGCAGTACCTAACAAATAATCCGTAGAAAAATACGGACTATTCCGTAATTATATACGGCACGTTTTCCTTGTACAATTACAAAGTAAAGCTACTTTACACATAGTTCCCTAAAATACAACAATGAGCCACAAATTTTATGTTCCGTGACTTTCATTTACATCATTTTGTAGGACTATGACAACCACCAATAAATCGTATCAACTAAATCCCATTTCTATGGTTTACAACGTTAAAGTTCCTGCTTATGAATTCGCAATTACAATCAAAAAAATTATTAAAGGATCTGGATGAGTTTAAAATTCAGAATGGAAATATTTTAGAACAGGCATATCTTTCCATCAAAGCCTGTCGCAAACTATTGAGTTCTTACAAAAAGGAAATCATTGACACTAAATTTCAGACGATACAAGATGAAATAAATTTCTTTAAAAAGGTAAAGCAGGTTCCTCTTATAAGGCTCATCTACTTTTCAGAAATACATTCCTTTGAGATTCAACTTCCAAAGGGCGATAAGGATGCCCAACTAAAATCGATTAAAAAGAAAATCAGCAAAATAAATCGCTTTTTCCTGTACAATATCGATTTTGGACGTTATGTAAATTCCGGTGCTACCCATTTTGACAAGGAATACTACACCAGAGATTATCTCGAAACATTCCATATAACAACTTCCAAATTTTACTTTCAAGACCCAGAGTTTTGCACACCAAGGGATATGCTACTTGGCAAATACAAGGCGTATGATTTGTTAGTGATATATTTGGATGAAAAAAAGCATCGAATTCGGAAAGGATTGAACGGCAAATTAAATGGTGCTAAACCAATTGAAAAGATACATTGGCCATTTTCAAATACAGATTATGTTGAACTCGTTTATGCACTCTGCTCAAAGGGATTGGGCAAACAGGATAATCAAGCCATAATGCAGGTTTCCAAAAAAATGCAACAGCTTTTCGATATTGAGCCAAAGGACATCTACAAAACCTATCAGGACATCAAAAACCGCAAGAACAGTAGGACACTATTTCTCGATGAGCTTTCCACCTCGTTACTGATAGAAATGGACAAAAGCGAAGAATAACAAGCTATTTTACTGTTAACAAAAGACCGTACTACGGTTGACCTACGGTCTTTTTATTTTGGAAGGCGTCTTCATATAATTTGATATGATTTAGCACACCGTTTCCACTTTAGAAGCACCATAATACTACAAAACCCATCAAATTTCAAAATGTTAAATTTTGACCGTAGTACGGTCGTACTGGGGAATAAAATCCAATAAACCTATTCAAATTTGTAGAACGAAAGTCAAATCAGGTCAGGGACTATCATTTAAAATCATAAACCCAGATAGTCCCTTTCTTTTAAAACCGTTCTATTATGCCAACAAGTATTATTACCACAGACGACCTTCGGGAATTCAAAATGGAATTGCTCGATGACATTAAACAATTACTTACCAGACAAGCCAGCGGGAAACTCAAAAAATACCTCAAATCTTCTGAGGTTATGGACTTGCTACAAGTAAGTCCAGGCACTTTACAAAATCTTCGTATCAATGGCACATTACCATACACCAAGGTGGGTGGCATTATCTATTACGATACCGAGGAAATTCAAAAAGTTATGGATGCCAACCGTGTGCACCACGGTCTAAATTCTTAAGCGATGAACTATATAAAGCTACTTAATGCGGCTTTTGAAAAGTTCTATTTTGATGACCGCCTTAACCCATCCCATATCAGTTTGTATATGGCGCTATTCCAAGAATGGAACAGTTGCCGCTTTATGGATGAATTTTATGTAAACCGTCGCGATTTGATGCGATGTGCTAAAATAGGTTCTAAGTCTACATATCACAGATGCATCGTCGAGTTAGATTCTTGGCAATACTTAACCTATTTCCCTTCCAACAATCCCTACAAAGGCAGCAAAATAAAGATGGCCATTATTGGGACAAGTGATGAACCGGTTGTGGGACAGTACAATCCCATATTAGAACAACTTGCGGAACAGTACCATCCCAGAGGTGTACCGCTTGAGGGACACCACCATCCCAAAAATGGACAGGTTGTGAACCAACACCGTCCCATAGATGGACAAGCATTGGTATCTAATACAAACAATATCAAACAAGAAAACTATATAAAACAACCAAAGGGCTGGCAGGCCGTTTTTATTTTTTTTGAAGAAAAAGGTTTTGATGCTGATGAAGCTAAAAAATTCTATGAGCATTACCAGACCAGAAATTGGCAAACTGGCGATGGCAAGGAAATCAGAGATTGGCGAGCCGTAGCCATCAACTGGATGGACAGAACCGAAATATTCGACGAGGAAAACAAACCAAACAAAAAACAAGCGTCCCAAATCAAGGACAACTTGCGAACCACTAAAAACAAAGATTATGGACAACCCCTCTAAAATAACCGAAGGTGGCGTGGAATATTCGCTCGGAAAATTTGATGGTAAAAGTGTGATCTATGATTTTCCAAAAATCTTGATTTACCTAAATGCCAAAGGCAAACTTTTGTTTGGCGAAAAGTTTAGGATATATGATGAAGACAAGGATATTTTGCTGAAGCTCTGTTCCTACTTCATCAAGGATAAAGACAACTGTGAGACTTATGGTATTGACATTGACAAAGGCATTTTACTTTCCGGACCCGTTGGCTGCGGCAAAACCAGTTTGATGAAATTGTTGCGCCATTTGGTTCCGTTGCAACGCCCTTACGAAATGATTCCCTGCCGAAACGTAACCTTCAGTTTTAATCATTTAGGCTTTAAAACCGTTGAAGAATATGGTAACACCAAATTTTACTGTTTTGATGATTTAGGCGTGGAACCGTCTGGCAGATTCTACGGAAAGGATCTTAATGTGATGGGCGAAGTGCTTTTATCTCGATACGAGCTGTACTTACAAACCAAACACAAAATCAAGACCCACGCCACCACCAATCTCAATGCTGAAGAACTGGAAGAACGCTATGGTAATCGTGTGCGTAGCCGAATGCGAGAACTTTTTAATTTGATTGCTTTTGATACTAAAGCTGGGGATAAACGGAAGTGAATTTAAGGTATGGCTTTTTAACAACAATTTTTATTTTCTTGAATCGGCGGACAAGCCACAGTACCATAAGAACAGAATACACAACAATCCCCTTCTTTTGGTTTCAGAACAGTTTTGCAATTCTCACATTCATAAAAGAATTGACAGGCGGTGGTTGGCATTTCTTCAGCCTTTTTGTGGCCGCATTCTGGACAGGTAATCGTAGATTTAAATTGAATCTTCATTATTCTATTATTTTGTACCCCGTGCTTTCTATAGCTTTTCGGATTGTGGGCAAATCGGTTTTGGTCTTGTCAAATTCCACTATGGTATTAGCATTTTCGTAGCTGGCTTTGATAGAAATAATTCCGTCCAATTTATTGACTTCGCTTTCTACGTGTGCCTCACAACCTGCACAGGTCATTCCAGCAACTTCAAAAGTCTGCTGTTTGATATTGGATTGAGAGACATAGACGATATCCTTGGCGGGCTGTGCATAAAATAGATTGGAATAGTACGGGAAGGCCAGCATCAATGCGGCGAATAGTGTTACTATCAATAAGAACCGTTTGGATTGCCAAAACGATGGTTTCGCATCATCTTCACAGGCGCAATCTATTTCTTCCTGTGTTTTCGGTCGTAGTTTCTGGTACCAGGCAAAGACCAAAACAATAATGGTCAAGCCGATAAGATAGGGTCTAAATGGCTCGACCCAAGAGAATGTAGATGCAATTCCGCTTGTTCCAGCAATTAATGCCAAGACAGGGGTTATACAACATATTGATGCTGCAACTGCGGTAAAAATGCCGGTATAGGCCGCGGTATTTGAAGTTTTATTCGGTGCCATAATGTAAACTTTCTAAGCTGTTTTCTTTCTTGCTGAAATTGAATTGAAAATTCCATTCAAAACATTGTCCTCACTCTTTACCAGCGAATAATACAATGTTTGCCCTTCACGTCTCGATGTAATAATTCCCGCATCCTTCATTTTACGGATATGTTGGGATACGGCAGGAACACTCATTTCAAGAATGTCAGCAATATCGCAAGGACACAGTTCATTCTCTATGTTCAATAGAAATAGAATTTTCAGTCGTACCTCGCTTCCCGCAAGAGACAAAATTTTGCTTATTGCTTCTAAGCTACCTGAAGAATTCTCTATGGTTTCCTTACATCTCGATATTTGCTTCTTGTCTGCTTCGTTCCGTGTACAGGTTATTTCCAAGCTCATCTTTTTTGATTTAAAGTGGCCACAAATATATCATTATTATATTATTTAAGCAAATACTTAAATACACTATTGAATAAATTGTTTTTTATAATGTGTAGATAATAAACTTAGGTAATCTAACTTCTAAAGGATTTGTACAGTAAAATAACTTCTGAAACACATTGTAAAACAATGTCCTTCAAGCTCTTCGTTAACTCTAAAAAAATATCTTTCATAATTCTATTGATTTTTGAATGGATAATAATATCGATAGTGCGATACGCTCAATATTGTGGTTGTCTGAGATATAGCTTTCTTCATCCCAATTGGATAAAAAGCCCAATTCTATTAATATGGCAGTACAATAATCTGCTGTTTCCCTTAGCACCTGAAAGTTCGTAAACTTCACACCTCTGCTATCATAGCCTATTGCTTCACAAAGTGCACTTTCAATTTGATAGCCCATAAAAACCGATGCTTTTGAGAATTTTTCTTGTTTTCTTGAAGCGTAAACTTCTATCCCTCTCGCATCTGGATTATCGGAATGATTGCAATGCAAAGACACAAACAAATCAGCATTTAAGGCTTTGGTCAGTTTAGTCCTGTCCGATAATGATATTAAAGTGTCTTTATACCTGGTCAAATAAATATCGAGTGGTTTTTCCAAGTCGTCATTTAACTTTAAAATCTCATTTGCAATCGATAAAACCACATCTTTTTCTTGAATGTCATTTATACCAATTGCACCAGCATCTTTTCCGCCGTGTCCAACGTCAATTATTATTCGTTTTTGAGCAGTAGATTCTTGTCCAAAAATGAAGCACATTTTTAGAACCAAAATCACAAAACTGACGTTTTTGAGCAGATTTTTCATTTTCAATTTTCGGGTTATCAACAACTTCCCTTCAAAAATCCATAGGATTTGATGCCAAATAATAGCAACGGAATTCAAACAATATCAAATAATATTTTATTCACAATTATTTGATTTTCAGTTGTTTAAGTTCAAATATATGTAAATTTCCAATAACGAAAATGAACCAAAAATTTAAACTGTTCCGTTATGAAAAAATCACACTATTTAGCATCCATTCTTTCGCTCTTAACCACTTCGCTTTTTGCTCAAATTGGTGGCATTGAAGATTCGGTTAACGATGTAGGCGACACTATCCGAACTATTTTTCCAATACTTCTCGGTGTAATCTTCCTTGTAGGTTTCCTGTTTAACGCAGGACATTTTTTTGGGGAAAATGCAGATTTAAAAAAGGGGATTACCCGAGTTTTAGTATTTGTATTGATTGCAGGTGCAGTAGTCGGAATCTTTACTTACCTAATAGGAATCGTTGTATAAATGAAACGGTTCGAAGTCTATAAAAACATCAGGAAAAGGGCGGTCATTTTTGGGCTGCCCATTTCCCTGTTTGCTTTGATGATGGTTTCTATTTTGGCTTCGTTGCTCATCATCATCTTCTCTTTCAGCTTTGGGATAATAATAGGTGTGTTGGTTTTCAACGCTTCCCTTTATGTGGCGCTGACGAGAATAGCCCACAATCCACAACTATTCCAAATGGCTAAGGCTTTTCCAAAAATCATTAGTAACAAAAGAAATTCTGGCTTCGATTATGAACAAGATTAACCTTTCGGCATATCAACCCATCGTAGATATTCAGGACAATATCGTATTTGCCAATAATGGCAATGTTATTTTGTGCTACAAAGGAAATCTGCCGGAAATATACTCGTTGTCTGAAAAGGATTTTGAAGATATGCACGGTGCTTGGTTTCAGGCATTAAAGTCTTTGCCAGTTGGTACTGTGGTTCATAAACAGGATATCTACTTGAAGAAATCCTATTCTTCAGAACAACTTCCGAATTCCACCTTTTTGGAAAAAGCTACCCACGAGCATTTTAAAGGTCGTGGACATATCGAGCACAGCTGCTATTTGTTCTTCATATTGACCAAAAATAAGGCACTCAACAATCCGAAATACGTCAACCCTTTCAGAAAAGTTTCAAAAGGAATCGTACAGGAACTGGATGACAATATTAAAAGCTTTGTAAACTCGGTTAGCGATTCGGTTTCCTTCATCAATAATAGCCGAAAGATGGATTTTGTTTCGCTTAAAGCGGAAGAGATACAGCAACTAACAAGTGCCTATTTCAATGGCTTTAATGAAGGCTACGATACCGATATTTTACTGGACAAAAAAAGCGTCAATATTGGCGAAAACCATTTTGATGCCCTGGCCATCAACAGCGAACTGTGCTTTGGCGAAAGTGTACAGAGTAGCAAAACCAATGAGAAATTCACTTCTGACGATTTTGTGTTTCATCAAGGGTTTATTGATGGTTTAGGGCTTACGCTTAATGAGAACCATATCGTCAACCAAATCCTATATCTCGATGACAAACAGAAGTGGCGCAAGCTACTGGATAAAAAGATTGAAGAACTCAATAAAAGTTCAAATTTCGGTTCACAGAATAAAGTGGTTTTAGGGAAAATTCAGCACATTCTTGACCAAATCAATGCCGATGATAATGCACGAATCATCCGTGGTCATCTCAATATCGTGTATTGGGCAAAGGAAGCCAAAGAGCTCGACAAAATAACTTCAAAAATCAAAACAGAATTTAAGGAATTGGATATCATCCCGTATTATCCAAGAGGCGAAGAACGTAAGAATTATATCCTAAATAGTTACTGCTGTTTCTCTTCCAATTTTTCAAACAACGATTTATATGTAACCGATTTAAAACACGCGCTCTGTCTGTTTATCAATAACACCAATTACAAAAGTGATAACACCGGAATCATCTTTAATGACCGCGAGCATAACATTCCTGTCTTAAAGGATGTTTGGGATGAAAAGAAGAAACGAATAAAAGCAAGAAACTTCGCCATCTTCGCACCTACTGGTGAAGGCAAGTCTTTTTTGGCAAACAACATTCTACGCCAGTATTTTGAAAGTGGCGTTCGTTTGGTCATCATAGACTTGGGTGGTTCTTATACCAAATTCGCTAAACTCTATCCCGAAAAGTATACGGTGCTTCGCTATGAAAGTGGAAAGAACTTAGGTATTAACCCATTTTACATTAGCGACACAAATGACCTCACACCCGAGCGACTGGAAGACCTATCCGTTTTCCTGTTTGAACTGTTTGCTTCAGATTTAAAGGTTACGAAAGCGCAATCTGTATCAGTCAAAAAGATATTACGCCACTATTACGATAGTACTTCAGAAAATCACTCTTTAGATGGATTTTACAGTTTTATAGAAAGGAATCAGAAGGATCTTCTGGACACCTTAAAAATCCATCCCGACTACTTCAATGTCACGAGCTTCTTGCACGTAATGTCAGAATATGTCGGCGATGGTCTATATAGCTTTCTTTTTGAAGTCAGCGAAGACCAAACCTATAAAATCGAAGACAAACGCTTGATTGTCTTTGAACTTGATGAAGTTAAGGATAACAAGGAAATCCTTTCCGTAATGCTGAAGCTCATCAAGTCCGCCATCCAGAGAACCATCTGGAAAAATAGAGCTGAAAAGGGCATCATCCTCTTTGATGAGTTTGCAAAGCAATTGAAGTTTGAAAACGTGTTGGAAAGTGTAGAATTCTACTATCAAGCCATACGTAAACAAAACGGTGCTATTGGGATTATTCTTCAGTCGATAAATCAGCTTCCTAACAATTCAACATCGGCAAGCATACTGGAAAACACACAGGTCATTTATAGTCTGAACAATGAAAAAGGATATGACGAAGTGGTCAAAAGACTCAACCTATCCAGCCACGACCTTAACCAACTGAAATCCATCAAGAACAATCTTTCAGGACCACGGAAGTACACCGAAATGTTTATCAAGATAGGTAGGGAAAGTAACATCTTTCGGCTCGAAGTTCCGAAGGAAGTATATGCCGCTTATTTGACCGATGGACAGGAAAATGAAGAAATAATGAAGCTCTACAACGAGCATCACGATATGCAAAAAGCAATAATTCAATTCACATCTAAAACATAATATTATGAAGACAAAAATTTTAATTCTCGCAACGGCATTCATCTTTTTATTGCCCGCACGCGCTGCGTGCCAGGGAATGCCCACTTATGACAATACCAATTTTATCAGCTTGGTAAAACAGCTGATAGAATCTGGAAAACAGACAGCACAAATGATTAAGTCTGTAAAATTCCTAAAAGATGCAAAAGAGGCAATAGAGAAAGTATCAAGCGTTGTTGAGCAACTGAGAGCAGTTGAGGAAATTGGACAGAATAATCAGCGCCTTATCAACGTAATGCAAAATGATTTACAGGATATTTTGAATTCGCCCTACATCAAACCAGATGAAGTTTCAAGGGTTGTAGAATCATTTGACGCCATAGTACAAAACTCGTTGGACACAGTAGATTTTATTGATGAAGTCCTATCCAGCGATTACCTAAAAATGAGTGATGCCGAACGTGCTGAAATCCTGAAAGCAAAAGAACAGGAATCCAAGCAAATGGTTTCCAACATCACTACAAAAACAAAACGCTATCGTGACATTATTTCTTTTAGAAAAATGCAGGATAAAGTCAATAATAGAGAAACCGAATACTAAAAATGACTGCGACCATTCTCTTAGGAATTGGACTGGAATACATCGATACCGTCTTCCAGACCATACAGGCCAGCGACTTTTCGCAATACACGATTGCGGGAATGAAAACGCTCGCTGTCCTGTTCTTTCTGGTCAACATCCTCAAAAAATACAATGAAGGCATTGCAGATAAGGATGGCTACACTTGGGGATTGAGTCCAGGCGAACTCGCCAAGAATTTTGCCATTGTCATTTTGGTCATTTTCTCAACGCAAGTATTAGGCTTTTTCGATGGCATCTTAGTAGCCATTGAAGGACAATATCGAGGAACTGCACCAGCCTTATTGCCATTGCAAATGCAGGACATTCCCATTGAAGAGGACGTGAGTATCATCGAGGTTGCCCAAGCTGCTATGACGCTTTTATATGAAGCTTTGGTTACACCGCTTTACGGATTCAAAATATTTGCATTCATCATTAGCTTGTTCCTCTGGATATTAGATTTATTCATTTATCCATTGTTTTTGGCAGAAGGCTTTTTTCTACTCGGAATAATGCAAACTTTTTTTCCCTTGGTCATTAGCCTTGCAGTCTTTGAAAAGTTCCGTTCGTTAGCTTACACATTCTTCAAGCTTTATGCTGCGGTCTATATGTTAGTACCTGCTTTCTTTTTAGTAAACGTCTTTGTGAATGCACTCTACACGGAAATCAACACCAATTTTTGGGTCAATTTGTTTGGAATCGATACAGGTCAAGCCTTTTTTGCACCTGTGGTTCAATTAGGTTCGGTAGGGTTTATTGTTTTCTTGAAGTTCAAACTGTATAAACGCGCCACATCTTTTACACTCAGACTATTTACCAACTAAATCCATTCAGAATGAAAACACCATATAAAAATTTTTACAACGTCCTAAAGCTGAATCGATTTATCGTTTTGGCGGTTGTTGCCTGTGCCTTACTATCCAGCACATTTTCGGTTTGGATGGTATTCAACACCAATCAAAAAGCGCTCAATAGTGCTTTTGCCATCAATACCGATGGCAGTATCATTCCGTTAAAGCTCGTGACGCAAAAAGAGAATTTTAGAGTGGAAGCTTTGGCTCATTTGGATCTGTTCCATAATTACTTTTATAACATCGATGCCAGTAATTACGAACGAAACTTGGAAAAGGCATTGTGGTTGGGCAATAGTTCCGTGGACAATCTCTACCGCCAGAAAAAAGCCGATGGTGTTTACAACAGATTGCTTCAGTATTCCTTAGTTCAAAAAGTTCTGAGTATCGATTCACGGATATCTGAAAATAATGGCTCGTATGGTTTTACAACGACTACCATTTTTGAAATCAATAGAGGCACAATCATCGACACTTACGAATTGGTTTCCACCGGAAACTTGATTATGGTTGACCGAAACTTTCCCAACAATCCACACGGACTTTTGATTACCAACTATTTCGAGAACACTCTAAAAAAACTAAACGATGAAAGTTGAAAGCCGATAATCGGCACTTAAAAACTCACTCTTATGAAAGTAGAAAAAAACAAGATAGTATTTGCAGCGGTATTGGCCGTGATTTTCATATTCCTTATTTCCTATTCGGGAATGGTAATGGGCGATGATGAAAGTGAAACTGAAAATCTTAAGCAGACCTTAGTGCCAGATTTGGAAGAAGACCAAAAAGAGTACGATTCCAAACTGGATGCGATTAACGATTTGAAAAAAGTACGTGAAAACAATGCGCCCAGCATCTATGATGAAAAGTTGATTGATTCCTTGGGATTTTACGACCCAGATCTTCCGGAACGCGAAAAAGAGCGTATCGTAGATAGCATCTATGAAGCGGGTAAGATTCAATATTCAGAAAAGCGATACCAAAATTTGGGACAGAGAAGAACAGTTCGCCAAGTGGCATCAACAATCGATTCTGCTGAAGTAAAAAGGGAACAAAAAATCCAAGCGAAAGAACTGGGCCTGGAACATCAACTGTTCTTCGCTGCTGCGCCTAAACCCAATGAGGTATCCATCATCGGCAATACAGATGAAACAATTTACGTGGTGGTAGATGGCGACCAAGTAGTAAAAGCGAATACCAGATTGCGAATGCGCCTGACCAAAACTGCTACAATCAACGGTAAAGAAATGCCTAAGAACACACCCATTTTCGGTTTTATAAGTTTTCAGCCTAATCGAGCTTTAATTGAAATTGAAAACATAAAGCACCATCCTACAAAACTTAAAGCTTTTGATTTATCTGATGGCAGCGAAGGTATCTACGTACAGAACAATTTTCGGGCAGAAGCCACTACTGAAGTGTTGGACGATATTATTGGCGATATCAACATACCTACAGTTCCGCAAGTTGGTGGTGTAACCAAAGTGCTAAGACGTAGTAACCGAAACGTGAAAGTTACGGTATTGAACAATTACAGATTAATTCTAAAACCTAAATTATGAGAACATTTATCCTAATATTGGCGGTGTTGATTTCCGCTTTCGCACCTCGACTTTGCTCGGCACAGGCTACAGAACAACAGCAACCCATACCACTCGACACCATTTATGCCAACGACACCAAAAACGTTGCGCTATTCTTCCCAGAACCCATACGGCAAGGCATAACCGGTTCAGATAATTTTATATTTACCTACAACCGTGAAAAAGAACAGTATTTTGGACTGCTTCAGGCAAAGCCTGGGAAGGAAAGTAATTTGCTGGTAATCAACAGAAATGGTTCAATTTTTTCGTATATTGTAAGGTATAAAAAACAGCTTTCTAAGCTCAATTATTTCATTCCGCTATCCAATAGTATCGGTAATGAAAAACCGATTGTAAAGGATTCGGTTCTTGTTGAATCTTCTGAAGAACTTGTAGATAACAGCACTTATTATTACCAAAAATTCTGCTCATATCTTCTCAATAGAAAACAGCGCATAGGGCGCATCAAGAAACGAAGCGAAGGTATTATCTTGAATGTAGAGAATATTGTTTTTGATAAAGATGAGCTCTATTTTGTTATCGAGATTGAAAATAATTCTACGTTGGATTACGATTTGAATTTCTTGAACCTTTCGATTGAAACTCGGCAAAAAGGGAAAAGGAAATCGTTGCAACGACTCTATAAAGAACCGATATACAAACATAATCTACCGTCTAAAATCAAGGAAAGTGAAACGGTACGATTTGTTTATGTGATGCCTAAAATTTCATTGTCCAACGACCGCAGAGCAATTTTGGAATTGAATGAAAAAGATGGCGAACGTAATATAGAAATGAAATTATCGCATAGATATATCAATAACCCAAATTAATACTATTATGAAAAGATTAGTCATTTGCTCGCTCGTACTTTTGTTCATTTCTTGTTCAGAAAGCACAACAAAATCCCCTTCTGAAACTGCCAAAGTTGTTGCGTCAAGCTTTTTTTCAAAAGATGAATCAGCCTTAAAAAAGCACACCACTTCTGAAGGCTATGCCAGTTTGATTACCGTACAGAATATGATGCCAGATTCTGATAAAGATATCAAGGTAGAAATTTTAGACGAAGCTATTGATGGCGAACTTGCCTGGGTAAAATACAGCACTACCTACGATGGAAAAACAGGCATTTTTAAACTGACTAAGGAAAACGGTCAATGGAAAGTTACCAGTAAAGGACCAAGAGAAAAAGGGCCTTTTTAAAAGACTTTTTTTAAGTTTCATCAAGATTGATTTCCCAATAACCTCTTGTATCTCCTTGACGCGTTAAAAAGCCTTTATTTTTGATAGCTGTAATATGCTTACCAACAGCAGATTCATTAATACCCAAAGCTTCAGCTATTTCGTTATAAGTTATGGAAGGATTAGTAGCAATAAGTTTAAGAACTTCTTTTTGTCTTTTAGTTAGAACTTCAATTGTATCAATTACACCACCTATTGCACCACCTATTACACCACCTTTTTGACCACCCATTGCACCACCTATTTGACCACCTTCTTCAACAGCAGTTTCTTTAGCGTTAAAAGTCATTCTAAGGAAGTTGTCCGAAAAGCCAAAACTCTCTTTGCCATAGTGTTCCAAAATACGAGGGATGCCAGAACCCAACTGTTCCACAAGTTCCAAATCCTTAAAAATCCGCATCAGTTCTTTATTCCGTGGAACTGAAAAGCCCTCGAAAAATTCCTGTTTGCTCAATCCTTCCGGAAGACCGCCTGCCGATGTAATTTCAATTCTATCCGCAAAGATTTCAAACTTTGGGGTAATTTCATTGGTATAATCGTTATGCACAAAGGCATTGATAATGGCTTCGCGCAATGCGATGGGATTCCAAAGGTTGGCTTGCTGTCTTTCTTTGGCCGTTATTTTTGTGTTGGTTCGGTTCTCGACAGCAATTTTATCTATCACTTGCTTAGTGGCCTTGACCAAACATTCGTGACCATACTCGTTGCTTTCTATCAAGTCTGTTCGGGTTTTGCCTGAATACTTGGCCACTTTAATAGAAGTGTTATTCTTATCTGCCAAAAGATAGCCGGCATAATTGAATGCACCATCTTCAGTCAATAGTTCCAAGTTCTTTGCAAAAGCTTTACCAAGGGTATGTCCCGATTCTTCGTAGTAGATTTTCAACTGACTAAAACTTAAATCCTGACGACCCGCTTTAATTTTGCTGATGGAATTTCGGGTACGTTTAGCAAACAGCTCGTCTATCATTTTTTGCGGCATCGGTTCAGCTGCTGAACCCAAACGAATAAAACAACCTCTTTCACTCATCCCGTATTTTTTAAGATGATATGGTTTTTCTGGACCGCTGGCCATTATTATTTTCAGAATGTTCTTGCCGTCCCTTTCCTCACTCACAATATCGAACAGACCAAGGGCGGAAGGGCGAATGTTGTTTTTTAACCTATCCTTAATCTTTAACTGGTCGCCATCAGCATCTGCCAATCCGTAAGTATTTCCATCCTTATCGATGCCGATATGAATAATGCCACCTTCACGGTAGTTCAAGAAAGCAATGACCTCTTTTTCGAGTCCATCGGACAATTCTCGTTTATATTCTATGCGATTTGTTTCGGTCATTGTTTAAAAAGGTAAATCGTCTTTATCATCCTCAATCTCAGTTATTGGTTCTTCGGTTGATTCTATCGTTTCTTGCTGCACCTCTGATTGTTCATTTTCTACCAAGTCATCTTCATCAAAGATATCAGAAATTTTGTTCAACATATCTTCGAGATTTTTTGTTTCATCTTCTGAAAGATTTCCAAAATCAGTATCGTCAATAGTATTATTTTCAAAAAGTTGTCTAATCATTTCCGTATAGGTAAACTCAACAGGAATAGTTCCTTGTTGTATTTTGACAGTTATATCATTATTTTCTTCTTTATTAAATATCAACTTCATTATTCGCTAAATTTTTTGAGGTTATACTTTTTTACTCTTTTTTTAATTGATGATTTGCCACCGTCGGTAATCTTGGCAATAAGGTCAACAACACTTGTTCCTTCAATTTCGCCTTCTAGTGGACTGGACTTAATAATCAGTTTATTATTGTCGTTTCTGCAAAGAATTATATTTTGCGCATCAGCAAGCATTGGTATTGTTGCATTGTGAGAAACTAAGATTATTTGTTTTTTACTTTTTATTTTTTTGACAGCAGTAACTAAACCATTATTTATATAATCTGTTGCCAAATTATCTTCTGGTTGGTCAATAATTATTGGTGCACTATCCTTATCATATCCCAAAATTATATCAAGAATTACAGACGTTTTCCATCCAGGACTAAGTTTATCAAATTCACGACCGTCATTAGTGATTATTTTATATTTCTTTTTATTTAGCTCTTCAAAACTATTATATATCCTATTTTCAAAATCATCGTAATCGTGAACTTTTGGTTTTTGTTTTTTAAAATTGCTTTCATATAATAGTTCTGGTGTGATGTTTTCAAAGCTAATTATCTTGCTTTTTAAAAAGTGATTAACCACCTCTATAAATTTGTCCGTACTTAGGATAAAATCATTCTCAATGTACAATTTGTGCCCCATAGATTCTATTTCTTCTGAATCGAAATTGAGCGTGTAGCTTGAAATAGAATTTATAGTCCTATAAAATTTTCTATATGCTCTGACATACTTTTTTAAAGACTCTAAAAGCTTATTGAAGCTTTGCCTTTTAGTTTGCTCTTCAGAGTTTGAATGTCTTAAGACCTGATTATATGATTCTTGCTCGCTTTCAAGTAGATTTCTAACCTGCTTTTCTTTATTTGAAATATTCAAAACATCTGTTAGCTCAGTCTTGAGTTTATCTACCAAGTCAGAATCGTGAGTAATAAAAGGATATTTTGATAAAAAATCATCAATGGTTTCTAAGGAATTTACATATTCGTCATAAACACCTTTTGAAAACCTTAATTTTTCATTTTCTAATTCACTCGATTGAAGGTTATCATAAATGTTAGTTTCTAAATTCTCTCTGGTTATCAATCTTGAAAGAACCGGAATAGTTTGCAAAGTCTGACTTTCCTCTTCAAGAACTTTGACGCTGCTAATCAATGAAAGTATGTTTTTTTTAAATTCTCGCAACCCATTATTAATACTTGTTTTGATGTCTTCGTCCCCTGGAAAAGCTCTTTTAATAATGTCAATATTTTCAATCTTATCTTCGCTAATATTGTTGACTACTCCCATAATATAATTTTGAGAGAGATAGTGAGGTTTCATTCCTGATGGATTGACAATAGTAAATTTATCTACACCATATTGTTGGTATATTGAACCTTCGGTATTTTTATTTAAGCATCTTACTATTGAATCGACAAGCAAAGTTTTTCCACTCGAAGAACCTCCAATTATTACATTTAATCCCGAAGTTAATTCAATATCTATTTCAATGTTCTCTTGTTTATGAGATACAGACTGAATATTCTCTGAATAAAATTTCGGTTTTGTTGCTGAGTAAATTAATCTTGATTGTTCGGATAGTGACAATCTTAATCCATTAAAAGTAGGTTCTGCCAACATCCAAGTTGGGTTAAATGGGTTTTTATCTTTCCCATTTGGATATGTTGTTGGTGTATAATTATCACTACAAGTTATTAGGTTCACAAACTCGTTTATACCAAGTCTCTTAAAATAATCCTGCGTTTTCTCTAATCCTTTATCGCCTCTTGCTGTAAATCCTTCAAAATGATTGTAATAAACGTTTCTTTCTAAAGTGCTATCTAACCTTGTGTCTTTAGGAATAGATGTGTTAAATGTAGCGTGAGATTGTCCGCCGTGTGGTAACAACATAAATTCATAAGAATCGAATTTGTTGATTATTTCTTGGATGGTTGGTATTGTTGGGTCTTTTTTTTCTACCTCTTTTTTAGGGTATAATTCATTCAGTTTATAGTTAACATCATCGAGAATATCTTCTGTGATTTCTTTGAGGTCGAAATAAATATGACAATGATATGCTGGGCAATTATCATAATTTCTAATATGTAATTCTACCCCAAGAATTATGTTTAAATCTAAACCTACCGCTTTTAAATAAGCACTTTTGTTAACCATATTATGGTCAGTAAGTGATATTAAAAATTCAGAATTCCCGTTAAATTCGTGAATTTTATTTACTAATAAATCAATATCATAATCTTCATTTACTTGATTAGGATTCGCAGAAGTATGTATATGTGTATCTAAATAAATTGGGTTCAAAACTATTTTTTTTGGTTAAAGTCTGATTGTCAAAATTTTGACAAAATATAATTTTAAAGTATAGTTCTAAGAGCTGTTTTGAAATTTTCACTACTGCTCGATGAGGATTCAAAAATTTTGACAAGCTTAGACCAATAATCTGCTGACACATTATCTTTTATACCTTCACAAATTAAATAGGCCAGCTGCTCTTCAAAATCTGTCCATTTTTCACTAATAATAATTTCTGTTCTTGGTGAATTAAGGTCTAAATCCCTTTCCCCACAAATATCTACAACTAGGATCAAAGGAAATGGCCAACTCAATTTTACTTGATTGTTTTTCATACGCCAAGATTCAGGAAATAGACTTGTTGGCACTTCTATTCCGTGCAGCGATAGTCGTGATTTTGATTTTGTTAAAACACTCGTAGAGTTATCGGTTCTTATATCTCCGTCATCACTTATTGTGATTGATTTGGAACTTTCATCTATTGAATTAACGCCTATTTTAAGCTCTCTCTCTAGTGTGAAAATTTCTCCCTCAACTTCTACATCTCTAGAATTAAGTTCCAGATGTTTAACTGGCTTATCGTGACTTTCTAAAATTGCTACGGTAGCAGAGCCTAGAATTCCAATATCCTCTCGATTAATTTTGATTTCAATAAACTTAATGTTCTCATTTTCTTTCCAAGAATAATCCTTTAGTGTATAAGAGGTCATTTCTTTAAAACTATCTATATTTCTAGTTTTATTATGTGAGGTTGTTTCAATCCTGATATCAAAAGGTGGATTTGGAATTACACTTTCGACATTCTTTATAAACTTTGCCTCTGTCATATCTTCCCAAGGGTTTTTATTCTTTCTTAAAATTAGCTTGGTGGTAGTTCCTGGCTTCTCCCGTTTTCCTTCTTTAATCCAGAAAACACTCTCTTGACCTTCTACTGTTATGTTATAAGGGTCGCTTGACCTATGAGGACCATAAACCTTTCTGGTATCTACAATTAATACATCAGAAATCATAAAACAGGATAAAATGCCTATACCAAATCTGGAAGTTGGGTAAAATTCTGCATTCGATTCTGCTTTAAGGTTATAGAAGTCTTTAGATTTATAAAAAGAAGACCCGATTTTTGAGTAATAATTATCGATTATATACTCATCCATACCCGTGCCATTATCAATTACTTCCAAGACATTTTCGCCATTTTCAGTATAGTATTTAACTAAAATCTCTGGCTCATAAGGGTTTCCCCATTTAGTTTCTTGTGCTTTTCGTAAAAGGCAAGCATCTATAGAATTTTGTAACAATTCACGTAATGCTACTTCTGGATTTCCATAGAGTTTGGTTCCCATCAAAAGCTCAATGACCTGCGTTTTGCTGAGACTGAATTTGGTGTCTTTATAAATATATACTGGATTGTTTTTTATATCGGTTTTTGTTTTGATTTTCTCTCTATCTACCTTCAGAGGTAGTTTAATATTTAAATCCCTCTCTTGGGCAAAATGGAATTCGTTAAGCGTAGATATTATGTTATTTGCCAAACTGAGTTCGTGGTCAATCATTGAACAGAACTTGTGAATTGAAGCTTCTATTACCGGATGAGAACACTTTGCACTAAATTGTATTAAATCTGGACCGATTTCCCACGCTTCAACAGCCCTATGCTTATTCCATTCATTTACGGATATTGGATTTCTGACGTAAAGATGAGAGTACAATATTTTTGGTGTTCTTTTTCCGTCAAAGTCCAATATATCTGCTAACCTCAAAATGACACCTACCAATGGCAAACAGGCATATATTCCAGGTCCACAAAGCAGATTTTTATCAAGGTCTAAGAGTTTCAAAGCATCTTCATTGTGACTATAGCAAATCTGTGCCAGCTCTACTGTAAGGTCTATATCACGAAACTTAATTTGATTTGTCCAGTCTTTCTCAATTATATTTCTTGCTCTGTCAGCGTGTGTTTGTCTTATATGTTCGGTTATCAAATAAGATTTTATAAGTTCTGCTTGAGACAAATTACCTTTCAAAGTCAGCTCTATAAGCTTTTGCCCATCTTCGGGACGAGAGTTATAAAACCTCTTAAAATCATCGTAGTAAACTTGCCCTTCAACATCAAGGTCAGGTTCGGAATCCCATATCTTTTTCCAAGCTAAAACTTCTTTTTCATCTGGTGCCATACCGATATCGTGAAAGAAAGCACTACCTATAAGTAACAGTAATTCTGGTGGCGAAAGCTTCTCAATCTTCTCTTTTGGAATTAGCCTTTCCATTATATGAAGTACACGAAATAAATGGTCTCCATCGTGTAAAGTGAACTCGCCCATATGACGCAATATGGTTTTAGTTCGTTGGAAAGCATAGGATGTCATTTTTTCGACGAGGGCAATAACGTCGTTATCCTTATCACTACATTTATTTTTTAGAGTATTATATAGCAAGCTCTTTTTGAGCCTCAAAAGAAACTCATCTTTGTAATCATCAATCATTATTTTTCAATAGTATTATCATTTTAACATTGGCTTAATATATCATTATCTCTCCTTATATTTATGAATTTTGTTTAAAGATTTTAACATTTTAGGATGATTAATTAAATATCGACCGCACCTCTTCATAAACCCTCTCAAAATTAGTTGCCAAATCCTCTTGAGTAAATTGCTTCGTTTGTTTCGGTAACGCTCTATGAATATTAGCCAATTTAAACTGTACCTTCTTATCCCTACCATCTGCATAAGTGATAAATTCGCCCTGCTTCAAACGGAAAAACACATCTGCCCTAATTTTTGGAATTTCCTTTTCTCCAGTAGTAATTCGCGTATCAAAATCTAAATTATGACCACGGCTAATACTCTTTGTTGGGTCTTTAATAATCTCAAAAAAGCGTTCATAATATTTGGCGGTGTCTGGGTCATTTACCTTTCCGAAAAACTGATAGGATAGGTTGCTCAAAATAGCTTTGCTTGCTTTGTCGCCATACATCATATCGTTTTGGATTTTGTCCTGCATTACATAGATGGTTGCGATATCATAACTTCTTAAAGTTGCTGGGATACGGTGCATATTCAACAGGCGAATCGTTGGTGCTTCTTCCATCAACAGGAATGACGGTTTGGAATTTCTTACACTCATTTGTTTGGTAATGGTATGAATGATGGTGGCAATTACAGGCGAATAAGATGTTTCATATTTAGGGTTGTTCACAACCGATATGATTGCAGGATTTTCCTCGCTGTTTATATTTAAAGGTACTTCATCTGCGGACAATGCCATAAAAATACGCTGTGTACTAATTCGTTTTAGCGCATTCGCCAGAGTACTTTTTACACCAGCTGTCTGTCTATCAGAATCCTTACCGCTAATAAATGCATCTGCCATCGCTCTCGATGTGGTGTTGGTTTCCAAAAACTGGATTAGGCTATCGGTATCGAGCATTTGGTAAATGGCTATTAAATGTGGTAACGTACAGTATTTGGGATAGTCGGTTTTGAGCTTCCAAATCAATCCACCTATCAAACCTTCAGCGGCATCGTTAAAGAATTTTGTTGTTCCTGTAGTTCCACCTTCCCTTTGCTCTAAAAGATTTTCAATCAGTACCCGTGACACCTCATTTACGCTTTCCTCGTTCTCTAAATAGCGTGGCGCAATGGGATTTACCCTATGGATTATTTTATCGAAGGAAATGACCTTAAACGGAATATCGCTATCCTTAAAAAGCGGATACGCCATTTCGGTCAGTTCAAAATCCTTGTAGTCGTGAATGATTCCACAGAAGCGCTCTTTCCGGAAATGTTTTAAAAAGCCATACACCACACTTTCGGTTTTTCCACTTCCGGCAGATCCGATGATGGATGCGCCACGTTTAATATTATCTAATTTGAAATTTCCCTTTGTGGTTGCAAATTTGACTTGGTACTTGCTATCGCCATTCTGTACGGTTTCAGTTTTATGCAGAAAGACATACATTCCTATATTAATTAGCATTAGCGGACAGACCAAATACAGCAATATCAATACTAATTCATTCCCTTGAGTTAAATAGAAAACCAAGCACGAAAGCATCGTAAAATTCAAGAAAAGTGCATACTTGCTCACTCGAAACATCGCATAAAAAACCATACTGGCCACACCAATAATTGAAAGTATCGTTATGAGATTGTCTATTTCCATACCCTAAATTCCTATTGAACTTGATTTGATGGCCACTTCAGCACCACGTCTTAACCTTTTAAAAACCCGAAGCGCAATTTGTGCTTGACTAACTGGAATACTTGGAACAATTGGCAAGCCACTTTTGGCAATCATTTTGAAAGCCAAAGCTTTTTCATTGGCTGGTAATTTCATCAAGGCAGCGAAATAGAGATTCGGGTTCTTTACAAAATCCTTTCTTGCTTTGTAGGTCTCGGCAAAGTTGCGTTTGTAGCCAAAAGTTTTGTCAAACGTTTTTTCCGCTTTCGCGAAAAAGGCATCCCTATCAAAACCACGCTTTACCTTTTTGCCGTGCATTTCAACTTCGGAAGCTTTATGTTTACTTCCTGGGGAAAGACTTATTGAATTGGAAGCATCCTTTCTGCTCACGATGATATGGATATGACTTTGGTTTCCATCTTTCGCCATTCCCTGGACAATTCGTTTTCCATTTTGTTGATGTGGTGCTTGGCGTTCCAATTTGGCAATTTCCTTTTTCATCCTTTTAATATTCCCTTCAGCTCGTCCTTCTTGAATGTTTCTGATTTCGGTTTTCAGCTGAAGAATTTTTGTAGCAAAAGGTTGGTTTTCTTTAATCTGAAAATCTGTTCCCTTGAATGTTCTATGGTGTTCAATTTTCGCATAGTATTTTATATCATCGATGGTTATAGGTCGCCCGTTTATTTCCCGATTGAAACTGGCAACATAATCTTTCATCAGCTCGCGGGTGTAGGTTTTTAAATCTTGACTACTGTTCTGAAGTTTTCGCAATTCATATTTTGAAGGACTAACCGTGATAGAATAAAACTTGGGTTCTTTCTTTTTCAATTTTGCGGTGTTTCCATCGATTTCTTTGACCACTTCTTCTGCGGAAATTTCATCGCCATATTGGTTGAAAAAATGTTCCATTTCGTGCTGTTCCAAACCTTGATTTTCCTTTTCCAAATAGCCTACAAAATCTGCTGAACTTTGTGAATAATTAGTACCCAATTTTTGAGGTGTGATTGTGATGTACATAGTTCAAATATTTAGAGTTGGTTGCTTTGATTTTTCTTTTCTCGAAAGCGGACTTCCTTCTTTTCTTCGGCATATTTCTTTTCTACAATCAGCGGTTTTTTGGTTGGCTCTTCCGTTTCAAAAAGGGATTGAATCATAGCCACCGTAGGTTTGGTTTGTGTCTTTTCTACGTCTCGCATTATGGCAATAACCGCATTGATTCTTTTGAGTAATTTAGCCTCAATGGTACGTCCAGTTGGTCCTAATTTTTCCTTTGGCGATATTTCGTTGTAGAAGAAAAAATCGAGCATCGTGGACATCGCCTCGGTGTGCGATTTGAAGTACGTGCGTGAGAACGTTTGGAAACGTTTTGCGGTTTCCTTTTTAAATCTAATTCCAGTAAATGAGTCCATATTTCGCCGATTTGTCGCAAAATCTTCCCTAAAAATGGGCGTTTCCAGCCCGTTTGTCGCAAATTGTTGATTGTAAGGAAATTATAAATTATTCAAGTCGCTGGTAATCAGCTATTTGAAAACGAAAAGGAATACGAAACATCGCGCAGCGTGTTACCCTCTTGCTATTCCTTTTCGTCACGCGCAAGCGTGACAAAAATCCATACAATCCGGCTAAAAAGCCGATTGCCATTTTCAGGGAAAATGATTTTCCGATATGTTATTTTTCG
Organism: Leeuwenhoekiella palythoae; assembly: GCF_020310025.1. GTDB lineage: Bacteria > Bacteroidota > Bacteroidia > Flavobacteriales > Flavobacteriaceae > Leeuwenhoekiella > Leeuwenhoekiella palythoae. The sequence continues at coordinate 2,263,641 of NZ_CP084318.1, read as the reverse complement.
ATGTGTAAGGTTATCGGCGAAAGTCGAAAAGTGGATAACCCTACGTAATTTTGAATGCTGAATTTCAGCAAAATAAAGATACGTTTTTTTCTTGACTTGGATTTGTTTCAAAATAAAAACACCCCTGAAATTTCAGAGGTGTTCCACATATAATCTTAATGTGTCAGATATTGAAAACATAATCGTAGGTGTATAGATTTTTAATCATTTCTTCATCTATTAACTTTTCATAATCTGCACCAGTTTCGTCAACATATTTTTGAATAGATTCCCCAAAAATATGTGTAACGTGTTCTCTCGAAACCTGTAAGAGTTCCTCTTGTTTTTCCTCGCTCAAATCTTGAAATTTAATGTAAATCATAACTTCAAAATTTTAGTATTCGCTTGGTAACATCAGCGTATCATTTACAAAAAATAACCGCAGTTCATCCAGTGGAAAATCGGTTGCCCTGTAACCGTGTTTTTCCAAAATATTGTCGTTGCCATCGCTGTAAATTATTTCGGCTTCGTAACCCAAAAAATCTTGTTTTTCTTTGGGTAATCTTTTGAAGTCGATTGTGATAAATTCGCTTCGGTTCATCAGACTTTTTGCGATTACTGACGTGTCCGTAATGAGCCAAAAACATTCTGCTACTTCCGATAAATATTTCAATCCGTCCGTAAAACGGGTTCGCAATAATGGGATTTGATAGAACATTTCCGTTCCCGTAAAATATTGCAATCGCTCTTTTATTTCGTTAACTTGTGCTTTCATTGTACATATATTTAATGTGTGAATAATGAAAAAGAGGGCGCAACTTATCAGAGGAACGCCCTCTTTATTTTAAAGATTACTTGTCGCTCTTGCTTCCAAGTAATAGGATTTCATCGGCTACAACTTCCGTTACATAGCGTTGGTTGCCATCATCGGTGGTATAGGTTCGGGTCTTTAGTTTCCCTGTAATTCCAACCTCTTTGCCTTTTTCGACAAATTTCTCAACGATTTCAGCCGTCTTGCCCCAAGCCACTACGGTATGCCAGTTGGTGTCCGTTTGCTTTTCGCCTTTGCTGTCTTTGTAATACTCGTTTGTAGCGAGTGAGAAGCGGGCTACTTTTTTACCGCTTTCAAGGTTCGTAATGGTTGGCTCTTGTCCAACGTTTCCAATCAATTGTACGTGATTTCTAATGGTACTCATAATAAAATATTTAAGTGATTTATATTTCCCCTATTGATTTAAAACAGATTAAATTTTAAGGGGTGTTTGTTCTTTTCTTCTGTGCATCGCACAATGGATAGAGTGGGTTTTGTCAAGACTTTTAGGGTAAAATCAGGTGTGTTTGCGACGTAGTAAATTCCTTGGAATTTCAAGGAAGTAGAAACCTTATTTTTCACTAAAACTTGTACAGTCTTGACAAGTTCCATAAGGGCATTAGCAATTCTTTTAAACGCAGTTGCGTTTGAGCGTACCGACAGTTAAGCGAGATAAGTAGCTGTGTTTACATTAGAATTGGTTATGTCGTGCCTGTTTTTCGACGCCCCGAAAAACAAAAAAGGCTTTATCCATTATAAACCCCTTAAAATGTGTAAGACAGCGGTTTGGTTTTTAAGGATTTCGAGTGAGGGCTCAAGAAGACCACACCGAAAATCCTGTCAAGAAAATCAAGCCGATGACTTTCCGATTAAAAAAGCGGACTTAATTCACAATTTTGGCTCGGGAATGTAGTGTTCCTTCCCAGAGCATCGGGAAGGGTTAGCGGAATGGAAAGCTGAAATTGGGGATTGTGTCCAAGACCTTTGTAGTGAAGCTCTTTGCCCGAAGAGTAGTGGTTGACTGCTTTTTCAGCAGGCGAGCGTGGAATGTAGGGGAATGTGCTGAGTGGTTAATAAATTATCCTTTTAAAACAAGCTGGGTTTTTTAAGAGAAGTAATAATAAGTAGATGAAAAAACCCTTTTATCTACAGTATCTGTTTCTCTGTTTCATTCAACTCGTTTTTTCATCATATTCGCATAGTTCGTAAACAACGCATTCTTGGCACTTTGGTTTTCGCGAAATACAAATATTACCACCGTGCTGAATCAGCCATTCGTGAGCGTGCTTTTTATACTCTTTCGGTGTAATATCGTTGATTATATCTGCCGTTTCTTTACTACTCTTAGTTTCTACTATGCCCAAACGGTTTAAAAGGCGATGTACGTGAGTGTCAACAGCTATTGTCTCTCCACCGAAATTGAAGTTCATAAGTATGTCAGCTGTTTTGCGTCCAACTCCTTGAAGAGACATCAATTCTTTTTTGGTTTTTGGCACCTCGCCATCAAATTCCTCGATTACCTGTCTACATAATTCTTTTAAATGTTTTGTTTTTTTATTGTAATGAGCAACCGGTCTTATCATTTCGGTTAGTTCTTCATCTGTCAAAGCGATGATTTGTTCTGGTGTGGTAGCTTCTTCATAAAGCGCGTTACAGGCTCTAACTACTCGCTTTGTATGTGTCATTGCCGATAGCATTACCGAAACAAGGCTTTTGAAATCCGTACTGTTCAATCCATTATTATCCCATTCGTTGTCGGTTTCAGCAAATACATTATATTCATCACTTAATATTTCATAAATTTTTTCAAGATTCTTTTTTGCCATTGCCCGTTTAGTTGTTCTGATTAAGTAACAGATTGATATGGTGGTTTATTTGCTCAATTTGTTTGGCCTCTGTAGTTTTTGAAGTGATATCATTTATAATTTCTTCTTGTTCATCTTTGTTTAATGATTTGAACGAACCCTTTACGCCGGCATCTTCAAAACATTTGAGAATTTCCGAATTGTTATTGATTCTGTCGTGTGTATGCAGGTATAATGTTACCGTAACTTTATCACCACCACTTTTACCGATTGCATTTCTGATTTCTTCGTTTATTGAAATCATTTTATCTTCTTCCTTCCTTGGTGCCAAATTCATTTCTTTCAACTCGTAATCATCAAGCAAACCAGAAACCTTTAGCGAACCCCAAGTTCCATCTATATCGGCTGTATTTGGTATGACAATATGGTATGTCCAAGCTCCATTCCCTTTTTTATAGACTAATTCAAGCTCTTGATTATCGACAATTTTCTTCATTCTGTTATTTATTTGTAATTTTTTGGTATTACAGAAAACGCGTTACAAAGTATAAAAATAATATTATCCTTTTTCCTTTTTAAGGAATACGCAACGTATTTTCTTTTTGGAAAATTATAAAGCGGACTTAATACATAATTTTGGCTCTGGAATGTAGTGTTCCTTCCCAGTCCCGATAGCTATCGGGACGGGAAGGGTTAGCGGAATGGAAAGCTAAAATTGGGAATTGTGTCCAAGACGTATGTAATGAAGCTCTTTTCCCGAAGTGAAGTGGTTGCCTGCTTTTTCAGCAGGCGAGCGTGGAATGTAGGGGAATGTGCTGAGTGGATTGGAAGTAACAGTTTGTTATATATTTAGACATCCAGTTTGAGGTACTGGACAAACCTTTATTTAATTTATGCCATAGCATAGACTTCATCAAACAGCTTTTTATCCAACCGTTCTTGTTGGCCAAAGCTTTTCTTCAAAACATTATGAAGTACTGAATTAAACGCATTGTATCCCAACCAGAGATTTGGTTCTTCATTGAGCAACAAGGCTTCGTAGTTCAATATTTTGATAACCTCGCGAGATTTTTTCGATGGGTCGCTGTTCTTGTCGCTGCATTCATACCTGAATAGTTTCGTTTTGTCGAGAATCGCCTTTACAAATTCTTTTGTATCGATGATTTTAAATTCTTTCATCTTGTCGAATTTCTTGGTAATGGTGTAGAATTCATTATCCAGAAATTTATCGAATAGTTTGTTCAGCCTTGGCATAATTAAATGTGTATTATTCTTGCTATGCTTTATAGAAAACTCAATTTCAGCCTGTGAAACGTGCAGACCATTTGAACATACTTCCCTGTAAAACCCAAAGTGTCCAGAGGTCTTTTCACTTCCGTCATAGGAATTTTTGAACCGAAGCATCGGTAGTATCAAGTCCTTATCGTTCTTGACGGTAAACTGGCTTTTATCATCGATAATAAAGTCGGTAATAAACGACCTATCATTTTTGTTGATGGTGCGTTTGTGGAAGTTCAGCTGTGCATCGGTCAGCATTTCTTCAGCTTTCTTGAAGAACAGTTGGTTCGGAATATGGCCGTAGCTGTTCGATACCACGTTGACGATTTTACCATTTGAGATTATGGCATTTTCAAGCCCTCTTCGGGATTCCATCTGGGTCAGACTTTTTAAGGATTTCATTTCTGATGGAACAAAGATTTCATCCTGTTGTAAATTTTTTAAATACATAATATTTGATTTTTAATTAGACATTATAGAGGCCAATTTTAGAGATTGACCTCAGTTTTATGTTTTTGAATTAAACATCACAGAAAAAATGATTTTTCCTTGAATGTTGATGTCTCAGTAAAGAATTTTCTAAGGACAATCTTATTCCGCCCTTTCTTCGCTCGGTAAGTTCTAAGTATGTTCAACAGCGCTTTCATTGCTGCAATTGGCTGATATAGTACGTCGTCTATTACCAATAAGCAGAAAGGCAAAATTTCAATTTCTTCTCGGCCATCTTCCTTGTAATAGTATCCGCAGTCAAGACAGAGATGACTACTATACATTGCGTCATTGTCGATTAACGCTTCCGAGGATTTGCAGTTTTTACATTTCATAATTTTGATTTTTAATTAAACATTTTCTAACAATACTTTGTAATGGCTGGGATGCTTGTCCCTGTAATACGCCATATGACTTTCAGCACTATCAATGCTGTAATTTTCACTACTTTGTTGATAATGTATTTCAGCTTCTTGTAGCGAAATTTTAGGATTTTCGGATGTTCGTTTCATAATGAAATTTTTTGATTAAACAATATTTGAGCAGTACCCAAACGGAAGATAAAATCTCAGCTCAAAAGGAAACGGAATAAATAAGCGTAGGATGACGTGTGGGCTTTATGCCGTAGTCTTTTGATGGGTGTATTTTACGAGTTTACCTTTGCGCTAACTATTGATTGATAACCCCTTCCTTATGAACCCATCTTTCAAAACACTATCATAAAAAGAAAAAGGGCCAGCACGAATGCTGACCCTTCTTCAAACAACAAAAGCTACTCGTTGAGTTCCTGAATTTGTTTTTCAAGAACCGTGATGCGCTCTTTCAAACGTGCTTCACGCTTGTCTCTCTTCTCGTCATATTCCTTTTCTATGCCGGCAATCTTGGATTTGTAATATCCTTGCATTGCATTGTAGAATGAAATGTTCGTCAGATTATTGACGTGATTGCTTTCGCCAAAATGAACTTGCTTTGAGAGCATATACCGTATCAACTTGTGGAAAATTTCCTTTTTGAACTTCTTCTTGAAATTCTCTACCATTTCAACTTTGGTCATCTTTGAAGTTTCCCCTAAGAACTTTGAAAAGTACTTTTGTTGACTCATATAGTCCACATTGTTCTCAAATAGCGATATTGAGAATGCAACCATTTCATCTGTTGAAAGTGTCTTCTTCGTATCGATGTATTTTGTCTCACGAATCATCTGCACAACTTCTTCAAACTGCTTGTTGTTTTCGATTTGCTTCTTCCGGATTTCCCTTTCGTTGATTTTAACGATTTGTTCTTCGGGTGTACAATCTGCCATTTTTCTGTTGGTCAATGGTGCCGAATATTCCGTAGAATCGTTCTTTGATTTTTCAACAATCTTTACAAAGACCTCTTTATTCCTGTAAGTTTCAGGATGGAACAAAACGCCATTGACGAATCCATTTTCTTTCGCTGAATTGAATTTTTCCAATGCTTCTTTGTAATTTTGCAACGCTTTTTCAAATTCGGCTTTTAATTCATCTTCAGAATAGTCATAATGTTGGTATTCTTTCTTAATTGCCTCTATTGTAGGTTCAATTGGATTTTCTATAATTTCAGCATCATCCAGTAAATAGACTTTCAATCCGTTCTTTTCCAACTGGGAAATGATTAATTGATTGTTTTTGTCATCCGCCCAATACTTCCTTATTTCGGGAATCATCAAAATATTCTCTTTCTTCGATTTCTCAATGAGGTTCAAGAACGACTTGTTCTTCTTGGTCTCATAACAAGCTGCTTTTGTACAGACCATTTGACCTTCGCCGAACAGATTGCCTTGATTGGCCGCATTGAACGGACATTCTACACAAGACCCAGCTTTTGGGACTAATTTTTTGTCCGCTACATCAAAGGATGCTTTTTCCAAATCATAGGTCTGGTCTTTAATCATCCTGTTTATCTGATGTGCATTAAAATCTTCGCCCATCGTTTCTAACATCATCAGCTGTTCTTCCGGTTCAAATAGCGCAACACCAACACCTAAGGAAATCGTCATTTCGCCATTGCGGACAAAGTGCTTAAAACCGTCAATCAATCCAGCCAGTTTAAGTCGCTGTCTGATAAAGTTATCCGTTCTTCCCAATCGCTTTGCAATTTCAGTAGGTGCGTATTTCTCGCTTAGGTAAGCAATCGCCTCGGCTTCTTCGGTAGGCTCGACATCCTGTCTTTGCAGATTCTCGATAATCTGAACTTCAAGAACATCATTGTTTTTATAAGTCCTCACGATACAGGGTATGGTCTTCTTTCCAGCCAAATTACTTGCACGATATCGGCGTTCGCCCATCACGATGACATAATGGTCATTTAGTTGCCTTACCGTGATTGGTTGCAACACACCGTGCTTTTCGATACTCTCAGATAGCTGCTTTAACGCATCTTCGTTAAACGTCTTTCTCGGCTGTTCTGGGTCAGGCTTGATTTTACCCAACGGTAAGTTCTGAATTTGAAGTGCTTTGGATTTCTTTCCATTTACTTCTTTCTTGGCAGTAGATTTCGCTCTACTGCGCTTCTTTGTGGTACTCGCTTTTGTTGTCATAATACTCAAATTTTTGATTAAACAATATTTGAGCAGAAACCAAACGGAAGATAAAATCTTGGCTCAAAAGGAAACGGAATAAATGAGTATTGGAAGAAGCGTTGGCTTTATGCCGTAGTCTTTTGATGGAAGTATTTTACGAGTTTACCTTGCGTGTATATTGTATGATAATAAACCCCTCTAACGAAGAACAGAGGTTGAGATAACCTAAAATTTATTAATCCTCAATACAGAAGATAGTATTTGGTATCAAATGAAAGGATATAGTATTAAAGTCAATTCGGCTCTAAAAAAAGACAAAATGTTGTACCTATGTTGTACCCAAGGTCAAAAATCGTGAAGAAAACCCATTTTTTTTAAATGAAAAAGCCGAAGATTTCTCTTCGGCTTTTGTGCGGATGACAGGAATCGAACCTGCACACCTCGCGGCATCAGATCCTAAGTCTGACGTGTCTACCAGTTCCACCACATCCGCATTTTAAATATTTTAACACTTTTTCTTAGGTTAAATCCTAAGTCTAGCGTGTCTACCAATTCCACCACGCCTGCATACTATTTTTAACGTACTTAGGACTCCCGTTAAAAACTTGCATCCTTATCTCTAAAAATGCGAGTGCAAATATAGGAAAGATTTTGAATATGAAAATCATTTTTGAAATAAATTTTAATGCTTTGTACCTATAATTTTTAGCAGTCTCCTATTCAGCAACCTTCGAGACCTTTTTAAGCTTTGTAGATTTGTTAGGAAATCATTCCTTAGCCATTCTGTATTTTTGCAATCAAGCACATAAAACATATGAAAGACATAAAAACTTACGTAGATAAACATCAAAAACGTTTTCTCGACGAACTTATAGCACTTCTCAAAATCCCTTCTATTAGCGCTGATAAAGCCTATAAAAAGGAGGTGTTCAACACTGCAGAAGCAGTCGCAGAACGCCTTAAAGAAGCGGGTTGTGACCTTGTAGAAATTTGTGAAACTCCCGGTTATCCCATTGTTTATGGGGAGCTATTTAAAGATAAAAACCTACCTACCGTCTTGGTTTACGGGCATTATGACGTGCAACCGCCAGATCCATTAGACTTGTGGGACAGCGCTCCTTTTGAACCCGTAATCAAAAAAACAGAGCTGCATCCCGATGGAGCTATTTTTGCACGTGGCGCCTGTGATGACAAAGGCCAGATGTATATGCACCTCAAGGCTTTAGAATATATGACGCAAAACGACGACCTGCCGTGTAACATTAAGTTTATGATCGAAGGCGAAGAAGAAGTAGGTAGCGAAAACCTGGGTTGGTTTATTACCCGCAATCAGGAAAAGCTAGCCAACGACGTGATCTTGATCTCAGACACCGGAATGATCGCTAAAGATACCCCAAGCATCACCACCGGTCTACGCGGACTCAGTTATGTTGAGGTTGAAGTTACCGGTCCTAACCGCGATTTACATAGCGGACTTTATGGCGGTGCGGTGGCAAATCCGATTAACATTTTGACCAAAATGATCGCGTCACTTCACGACGAGAACAACCACATCACCATTCCCGGATTTTACGATAAGGTTGAAGAACTAAGCGCCGAAGAGCGTGCAAAAATGGCTGAAGCTCCTTTTTCACTAGAAAACTATCAGAAGGCGCTCGATATTGATTCGGTTTATGGGGAAGCCGGCTACTCCACCAATGAACGTAACAGTATTAGACCTACGCTCGATGTAAATGGTATTTGGGGTGGCTATATTGGCGAAGGTGCAAAAACCGTGATCGCCAGTAAAGCCTATGCAAAAATAAGTATGCGCCTGGTTCCCGATCAAGACTGGAAAGAAATCACCGAGCTTTTCAAAAAGCATTTTGAGAGCATTGCGCCAAAAGGCGTGCGTGTAAAGGTTAAACCACATCACGGCGGACAAGCCTACGTAACCCCGATAGACAGTTTAGGCTATCAGGCTGCAGAAAAAGCGTATGAAAAAACCTTTGGCAAAACCCCTATCCCACAACGTAGCGGCGGGAGCATCCCGATTGTATCGTTGTTTGAACGCGAACTCAATAGCAAAACCATTTTAATGGGCTTTGGTCTGGATAGCGATGCGATTCACTCGCCTAACGAGCATTTTGGTGTATGGAATTTCTTTAAAGGCATTGAAACGATTCCGCATTTTTACCACGAGTTTACCAAGCTTAAAATGGCAGAGAAGTAAACTACAGATTTGGGCGTGACCCCGCTTTTTCGCGGGGTCGGGCTTTTGGCAGTCGCTTTTTGCAAAAAAGCAAAAGAGCTCCAACAATGCCTCAATCCCTCACGCAAGGTTTCGGTAATCAGTGTCGGTTTTCAATTTTCGGCACTCAGATCTTTTATACCTTGACTTGAAATAAAAATGGATCTCGACTGCGCTCGATCTGACATTGAATAACTGTAATACATCAGATTTCTAAACTAAAAAACCCGTATAATGTACGGGTTTTTTAATTTTCAATTTTGAACCTTGAATTCTAAATCCTAATCTGTGCATATTTCGCCTGAATAAACATAAACACGGCATAAGCAACAAGACCGAGTGCTACGATTCCCATTACAGCAGCACCAAAATTATCTTGTAAAAAATCAAAAGCAGCCACTTTTCCGCCGGCATCTGCGCCATTACCTAAGGCTACTTTGAAAAATAAAAATGCTAAAATTCCGGAAACAATTCCTCTTGAAGTAAATCCGATTTTCCCGGCACGAACTAAAGCTTTACGCTCTTTTTGACTAAGACTGCTTTCTTTAACGTCTTCTCTAAATTTACCCGAGTAGGCTTTGTAAATTTGAAAAAGTGCTTTTCCTAAAAGACAAAGCGCCACAAAACCGATTACATAAGCTCCGTAAGGTTTAGACATCAAGGTGGAAACTGCAGAATTACCACCAGACCCAGAACTACCGGAAACAATCATTTTGGTCGCTGTAAAGCCTAGAGCTCCATAGAAAATTCCACTTACGATAAAACCGGAGCGCTTTACAAAACCTTTGGCCTCACTCCAAGAAGCTCCGGGACCATTGACCGCCTCATAAATACGATAGAACGCATAGCCAAATAAACCAATCGCCAAAGCGCCTAACAAAACCTGACCAAAAGGTTGCCCCGCAAGAAATTGTAATGCATTATCACTGCCACTTTTAGAACCGCCTAAATTAAACGCGGCCATTGCAGTTAAAACACCTATTAGTGCATACACCGCTCCCTTTGCTACCATCCCTGCGCGGGCAAGTTTTTCTTTTTTATTATTCATCGATTTGGAAATTAGTTAGTTACAGCCAAACTATTGATTGTCGTCAATATCTGCTCCCAACCCGATGTTATAATAAACTAAACGAAGTGCTAAATCTTCTTGACATAATCTGTCACTAAGACGATTTGCTGTCCGTCAACTTTACCTTCAATGTATTTTTCATTTTCGTGATCTAGAGAAATTCGGCGTACCGCTGTACCTTGTTTAGCCACCATACTGCTGCCTTTCACCTTAAGATCTTTGATCAATACCACAGAATCGCCAGCTTCTAAAACAACACCGTTACTGTCGCGATGTACCAAACCTTTGGTTTCCGTTTCATCAGAAATTCCGGCTTTTGCCCAATCTTTTACAGTTTCTTCCATATACATCATATCTAGCAAATCTTGCGGCCAACCTTCGGCTCTTAGTTGGTGTAACATACGGTAAGCCACCACTTGCACCGCCGGAACCGTGCTCCACATACTGTCGTTTAAACAGCGCCAATGATTGGAGTCTATTGCGGCTTTATCTTCAAGTTGCATACGACAGGTTTCTGAAATAAAAATATGGGTTTGCACCTCGGGTAAATCTGGCGAATTAGGAACCGCATAAATATCAAGATCCTCGGTGCTTCCACTCAATTCACATACATTACCGCTACGGTCTCTTAAGTCTTGTTCTAGGCTCATAAATGAAATAATTGTTCAAAACGTAAAAGTACAGCTATTGTAAAAGTTGGCGTTAAGGAATGTACTGAAAAGCATACAGCTTTTTTGTAGTCGCCGATTTGCAGCGGGAAGCCTCGTACTTTTTAAGCTTTTGCGAATTTCAAGAAGTACCCCCCCCAGTACATCAATAAAATATTCTACTCTACACTTGTAGAATTAAAATTTATTTCTACATTTGTAGAACACATTCTAAAAATGTAGAAGCTATGAGTCTTTCTAATGCCGAAGAACAATTGATGCAAATTTTATGGAAATTGGATAAAGCCTTTATGAAGGAACTCATAGAAGCCTACCCCGAACCTAAACCGGCAACTACCACTGTGGCCACCTTGCTCAAACGAATGCAAGACAAAGGTTTTGTAGATTATGTGCAATACGGGAGATCGCGAGAATATTTTCCGCTAGTAAAGAAAAACAAGTATTTCTCAAAGCAGGTAAATGGAATGATCAAAAATTTCTTCAACGACTCTGCTGCGCAGTTTGCGTCGTTCTTCACGCAAGAAACCGATTTGACGCAGCAAGAATTAGAAGAACTTAAAAAACTGATTGATGAACGCTTAAAATCTCAAAAGTAATGGCAGCCTACCTCATCAAATCCATTTTGTGCTTGTTGGTTCTTTGGGGCTTTTATAAAGTTGCTCTAGAGCAAACTGCTGCGCACCACTTTAAACGCTTTTATTTACTGGGAAGTTTGGCAATCGCCGTCGCATTACCCTTAGTCAGTTTTAGTTATACGGTTGAAATTGCACCGCAACCCGTTGCCGCCGAGACCCATTTTGAACCGGCTGCTTTTACAGAAGCTCCAATTACCACACCAACAGCCGAATCTACAAATTGGCTGCTCCTTAGTTTAGCACTCGTTTATGGTGCAGGTGTGCTGCTTTTGGGTTTCCGGTTTTTGCGTAATCTGTTGCGCTTACGCGAAAAGGTGCGCCGTAACGAGCACATCAAAGCGACCTCGCATATCAATGTATTACTGGTAGAACAAGTGGTTCCGCATTCGTTTCTAAAGTATATTTTTCTCCCGAAGACCGACTTTAAAAACAACACACTTCCTGCCGAAGTTTTACAACACGAGCAAGCTCACGTGATTCAAAAACACAGTTGGGATATTCTTCTCATCGAATTTCTTCAGGTCGTGTTTTGGTTCAATCCGGTGTTGATGTTACTTAAAAAAAGCGTGGCGCTCAATCACGAATTTCTGGCAGATCAAGCTGCTCTAGACCAAAATAATAACCTTACTAATTATACCAATCTTTTATTTAACTATTCGGGAGGTGCTCATCACACCGCGTTAAGTAGCCCGATCAATTATTCATTAACTAAAAAACGAATTCTTATGTTATCAAAAAACCGTTCGGTCAAAAAGCTGACCGCCCGTATCGCACTCTTTGTGCCCGTTCTTGCGCTTTGCGTTTATTTCTTTAATCAAGAAATTGTGGCAAAGCCTGCAAACATGCAAGAACCGGAAAAGATGGAAGATCAGAATGATCAAACCTCTGCAACATCAACAGACACCTTCTTCAAAAGCGACAAGCCTAAAGTCATCACCCAAGCTGACCTCGATGCCATTTCTAAAAATCCAACCTACCACATCCTTGAAAAGAAAGCTCCTACACTTTCTCTATTAAATGAATGGAAAGACGCTTCGCAATATGGTGTTTGGGTTGACGGAAAACGCATTAAAAATGCTAATTTAAAAAGTGCTGAAGCGTACAGTCATTATTTTATCAGCAAGCTTGAGAAAAATGCAAAAAATTACGGCGCGCATTATTACCAAGTTAATCTAATGACTCCGTCTTATTATGAAGACCATAAACAAGTTCAAAATCCACCTTCGCAAGAGGCTATAAAAGCATTTTTAGCTCAAACTGAAAAAGTCCTTAACATCACCGTTACAGGCTCTGATGTTTATCTAAATGGAAAGGAAACAACCGTTGAAACTTTTGCAAACGATCTTGATGCTTTGAGTAAAAACTGGACCTTGAGCGAAAAGAAAAATTATAGCGTACACGTGCGAACATCAAATCCTGCGGCCAATCTTTGGCAAAAACTACAAGAAGCTTTTGAAACAACTGCATTATATAAGGCCAATCCAAAAGGTTTAGTTCCACCACCGCCACCACCTGCGCCTGCACCCCAAAAGGCCGGTTCTATTCCTGCGCCTCCACCACCGCCGGCAACTAATTCTAGCCTTAAAGAGGTAACCGTACAAGGTCTTCCTGCACCACCACCTCCACCGCCTGCACCTGAAGAAATGGTACGCTTAGCGAAAGACAACATTTACTACAACGACAAAAAGATTTCTGCTGAAAAAGCTCAGGAACTTATTGAGAACAGTGATGCTTATAACTTAATGTTCAATTCTAACAAGGGTAGTCATATATTGATCATCAAAGACAGGAATTAAAGCGCTCAACACATCGCAGTCGCATCAAAAACTTACCTCTTCTATGGGTAAGTTTTTTTTATCACAATACTTTCCTTCGTTTCAGCGTTTTAGCATTTCACCATTTGCTTTGAATTTTAATTACTAATCGCGACTTTTAACACTCATCAATCATCATATCATGCTTAAAAAATTCTTTATTCTTTGCTCAGGAGCAGACCATGTGCTTCTAGATTCTTGTGCTCCCGGCGAGCAAAATAAATATGCCGGTATTGGCGCTACCGTATTTTTCACTGCGCTAATGGCGTTCATCGCTTCGGGCTATGCGTTATATACCGTTTTTGACTCGATCCCAATGGCGATAGGTTTCGGCTTTGTCTGGGGATTACTCATTTTCAATTTGGACCGCTTTATTGTTTCCACCATTAAAAAACGGGATAATTTCTTAGACGAATTTCTCCAAGCTTTGCCGCGTTTGATTCTTGCCGTGATTATCGCTGTAGTGATCTCAAAACCACTCGAACTTAAAATTTTTGAGAAGGAAATTGATCGCGTATTGTTAGAACAGAAAAACGATCTAACCCTCGCCAATCAAAATCAGATCGCGGATCAATTTACTCCGGCTGTCGCTGCTTTAGATTCCGAAATTGAACAATTAAAAGGCGAAGTCACTACCAAAGAAGCAGAAGTGAATGCGCTCTATGATATTTACATCACAGAAGCCGAAGGTACTTCCGGTACCGGAAAACTAGGTAAAGGTCCGGTTTATCAGGAAAAACGAGAAAAACACGATGCCGCTCTGGCAGAACTGCAACAGTTGAAGCAAACCAATGCTGAAAAGGTCGCTGCACTCGAACTCGAGAAAGACAACCTAGCTGCTGATTACGAAACCCGCGTAACCGAAACCCAGCCCATCATTGATAATTTTGACGGTTTAATGGCGCGTATTGACGCTTTAGAAACCTTGCCTTGGCTCCCATCATTTTTCATCTTTTTACTGTTTCTAGCCATTGAAACCACACCGATTTTTGCCAAGCTTATTTCCCCAAAAGGAGAATACGATCTTAAGCTAGCAGATGCTGAAGGCGAACTCAAATCGTGGACGACGCAAAAAGCCAATCAGCGTAAAAACCTTATTGATGCAGACAACGTGATTAATGATAAAGTTTACGGCGATCTTACCGAGGAAGACGAACTCTACAATTATAAGAAGAAAATGGCTCGAGATCTGATGCAAAAACAGCAAGATGCGTTTTACAAGCGGCAGAGTAAATTACTTTAATTAATACTTTAGATCTATCTCCGGTCGCCCGATAAACAAAGCCTTCTCCATAAAGAGAAGGCTTTTAATTTTAGTAAACTACCTTAGGGCAAGCCTCGGAGTATTAAACCCTTTGGCGGCGCCAATAAAACTCCAGCTCTTAAAATCTACGATCAGGATTGTAAACGCTTAGATCTAACGAAGGTTTTTTACCATCAATGATTTCTGAAACCAAGAGTCCGGTTCCCGGGCCTAAGCTCCATCCCATCATCGCGTGACCTGCGGCGATGGTTAAGTTTTTCCATTTTGAAGGTCTGCCTATGTACGGTAATCCATCTGGAGTTACCGGTCTCAAACCGCATTGGGCTTCGTCTTTTTCCTGCTCGGAGATCACTACATTATTAAAATACCGTGGCACCGCTTCGGCGATCGCTTCAACACGGGTTTTATTGATGTCGTGATTGATTCCAGCGATTTCCATGGTTCCTGCAAAACGCGTAAAACCATTCATAGGCGTTACCGCAACTTTTGCTTCGCACAAGATCGAAGGTAAGGTGATTCCGGTTTCGGTTGTAGAGTTGATGCGGTAGCCTTTACCTGCCTGCATCAAAATTTTCAATCCCAATTTTTTGTTCAACTCGCCGGCCCAAGCTCCAGTTGCCAATATCACTTCATCAGCAACAAAAGTCTTTCCTGATGCGGTTTTTACATTAGAAAGCGTACCGCTTGACGAATCAAAACCGGTTACTTTTTCGTTCTTAACAAAGTGGACTCCTTTAGCCTGCAACAGTGTTTTCAGCTCTTCCATAAATTCGCCCGGAGTAGTATGATGATCGCACTCATAAAACGCCGCACCTTTGATATCTAATTTTGCATTAGGCATTTTTTGCTGAACTTCTTCCGCTGAAAGCATACGCGCTGGCAAACCTTCTTTATTGGCTAAAGCCAAAACATGTGCCTCTTCTTCGAGCATATGTTCGGTTTTGCACAACATAAGTAAACCGTCTTTCTTAAGCTGAAAATTGAAATGTTCTTCTTCTTTAATATCTGAATACAAGTCGCGGGACAACAAATTGATATCTCGAATCGCCGGAATGGCTTTAGTAACGTTTTCTTCTGAACACGAATTGTTAAACGCCATCGTCCACTTGAGAAAATCGGCGTTTAAGCGCGGTTTGATATACAACGGACTCTTACTGCTAAACATCCATTTGATGCCTTGTTGCATCACACCAGGAGCCGCTAACGGAATAATATGGCTAGGTGTCAAATACCCGGCATTCACGTAGGATGCACCAGAATCCATACTTCCTTGGTCGATCACCGTTACTTCGTGTCCCGCTTTTTGAAGATAATAAGCCGAAGACAAGCCTATAATTCCACCTCCAATAATCACACATTTTTTGCTCATAGTTAGTCCAGATTAAAGCCCCAAAGGGTTTGTTTGTCTAGTAAGTTCTCGATGAAATAATTCCATCTTTTTTTCTGAAAATAAGTACTGTATTTCCCGGTATAGCCGTGTCGCTGACTCGGGATGATCAACATATCAAATTGCTTATCGGCTTTGATCAAAGCTTCAGCCAATTTAAATGTCGCTGAAGGGTTTACGTTATCATCGATCCCGCCGTGCACCAGCAAGAGTTTTCCCTTTAAATTAGGTGCCATCGTGATGTTTGAAACTTCCTCGTAACGCTCATCAACAGGATATCCCATATACATTTCGGGCCACCAGGCTTTTTCCATTCTAAAATCGTGATCCCCGCTACTCGCCACTGCCACTTTATAAAAATCAGGAAAAGCCAATACCGCATGCGCCGCATCAAAACCACCTGCAGAATGCCCAAAAATCCCCGCACGCTCAGCATCTACATAGGCGTACTTTTCACCCAAGTATTTAATAGCATTCACGTGATCGCGCAGATTATCTCCCATATTCATATAAGAAACATCCCGAAAAGCTTTAGATCTCCCTGCAGTTCCTAGGCCATCAATTGCCACCACGATAAAGCCCAAATTAGCCATCGCCTGATTGCTCAACGCCTGACTGAAACTTTTGGGGAAACGCTGTGTATGCGGACCAGTATAGGTTGCATCAATAACCGGATATTTTGTTGAACTGTCAAAGTTTACCGGCTTCCAAAAGGCGCCATAAATAGGAGTTTTGTCATCTTTACCGGTTAATGTAAATACTTCGGGCATCTGCCAGCCTTCCGCTTCAATTTGTGCTGTATTGGCTGTGGTTAGAGTTGCTGTGATCTTTCCATTCTTCTTGCTGCGCAATACCGTTTTTGTAGGTTGATCTACTTTGGAGATCGCGTCTACAAAATAATCAGCATCCTCAAAAAATGTGATCTCGTGATTTGCATTTTCAGGGGTTAGTTCGCTTATTTTTCCTTTTAAAGAAACCCGATACAATTTCTGATGGTACGGATTCATCGTTGCATCAACACCCGAAGCGGTGTAATAAATCACTTTGTCTTTTTCATCGATGTGCACAATATCGTTTACCACAAATTCCCCGTTAGTCAGCGGTGTGATTTCCCCGCTATTCTTATTGACTAAATACAATTGCTTCCAACCCTCACGTTCTGAAAGGACCACCAGATCATCCCAGCCTTCGATCTCGCGATAGTTGAAATTATCAATACTGGTTTGAGTAGATTCTTCATAAAGCGGCTGCACAGTTTCTTCATCAAGATCAACCACTTTTAAAAACTGATCTTTGTAACCGCGTGAACGATAGGAAGCGATCATTTTATGCGGCTCCTTATCTTGAAATTTCAACCAAATCCCATTGACGTGCACTTTTTTAGGAAGATCGATTGCCAGTTGTTTTTGGCTTTCTACATCAAAAAATACCGGTTTATACGTCACCATCGTCGTGTCTCCCGGAGAACCGCGGTAGTAACTTAATAATTTGGGTTTGTATAAACTGTCTATGCTGTAATCCAGCAGGTACATTTTTTCTGCATTGCGCGTATCTACAACTTGCGTCACGAGGTATTTAGAGTCTGGCGACCATTGCACGCCAAAATGCTTAGGGCGCTCGGTTCCTTCGCCTTCTATGATGTCAAACCAGCCAATACTACTCGCATAATCATAACCCTTTTGACCATCGGTCGTTAACTGAATTTCCTCCTCTGTTTGAGCATCACGAATAAATAAATTATGATCTCGGGTAAAGGCGATCCACTTTTTATCTGGAGATGTGGACTCCATTTGATTGCGCCAATCACGAGAATTTTTAAAAGTTTTTTCTTTACTTTCCTCTAAAGATGTTCCATCCCAGGTGAAGCGTGTATTCTCAAATTCAAAGCTTAAGCCATCATTGGTTTTTTCAATTTTTGAGACCGAAAGCTGAGCTGCATCCTGTTTCTTATTTAAGATTTCACTTAAAGCTTCTGCTAATTTTGACTGATCAAAAAGCGGTTTTACTTCTGAATCTTTGAAAGAAAGCGTTTTATATTCCTTACCTGCTTCGGTATAGTTCACAAACCAAATCCCTGAATGATCTTCAAATTCAGTTACTGAAGTCGACAGGTTAAAAACCTTTTTATTCCAAAGGTTAGCATATGTATACGCATTGGCTTGCTCATAATCTGCTAAAGTCATTTGCTCTTGCGCAACACTAGAAAAACTGCTGAACAACAGCCCCACAACAAAGAATAAACTGAATTTTACAAACTTCATAAGCTACATATTTATTGGCAACGCCATAAGATTTAATATTCCGAATTTGTATCCTTACAACACTTGAAAACCGAATGCATAAGGGTCTTCGGTATCAATAGTCATTGTATTGTGACCATACACTCTGGCCCAACCTTTTATACTCGGGATCACCGCTTCAAAATCCCTTACTCGGGTGACTTCTTCTACCCGACCTGTAAATTTTGAACCAATAAAACTCTCGTGAATAAAATCGGTATGCGGCTGAATAATTCCTTTGGCATGCAATTGTGCGATACGCGCCGAAGTTCCCGTTCCGCAAGGAGAACGATCGATGGCTTTATCTCCATAAAATACTGCATTGCGCCCTGATGACGTAGCAGCTAGGGGATTACCCGTCCATAACATATGGCTTACATCACGTATGGTTTCATTTTCAGGATGCACAAAATGATCTTTGTATTTCGCATTGATCTTTTCCCGTAAAATCTTGCTCAGGCTAATGATCTTTGAAGCATTATAATCGTGTACGCCACTAAAATTCTCCTGTGGGTCAACGATTGCATAATAGTTTCCTCCATAAGACACGTCAAACTTTAAGGTGCCCAGCTCATCACAATCTATCGTCAAATCACGAGCAGCCAGATAACTTTTTACGTTGGTCAGTTTTACCCAATCTACCTTTTTACCGGTTTGTTGATATTCAATCTCTACCAATCCGGCAGGAGCTTCCATTCTGATTTTACCGGGAGTTTTAGGGATAACAAGGCCTTCTTCAATGGCGATGGTAATGGTTCCTATGGTTCCGTGCCCGCACATAGGGAGACAACCGCTGGTTTCAATAAACAGAATCGCAAAGTCATTTGCCGGGTCGTGCGGCGGAAACAAAATGCTACCGCTCATCATATCGTGACCACGCGGCTCAAACATTAATCCGGTGCGAATCCAGTCATATTCTTTTAGAAAATGCTGGCGTTTCTCGCTCATGGTTTTGCCCGCTAATGCAGGGCCACCCGTTTTTACCACACGCACAGGGTTACCACAAGTGTGCGCATCTATACATTCAAAAGTGTGTACAGCCATTCTTTAATTCACGTATTATATGTTCTATTTTGCTAATGCTTCTTTTGCTTTGCTTATATACGCATTAACCTGTTCTTCTAAAATGGGTAAAGTCACCGTACCTTCACCTAAGATCACTTCGTGAAACGCACGTATATCAAAGTCTTCTCCCAATTCGTTTTTAGCTTTTTTGCGCAGCTCACGTATTTTGAGTTCACCTATTTTATAACTCAATGCCTGACCCGGCCAACCGATATAACGATCGGTTTCGGTATTGATTTCATGGATCGAAAGCGCGGTATTTTGTGACATATAATCTACCACCTCTTGACGCGACCAACCCATAGCGTGAATCCCCGTGTCTACCACCAGGCGACAAGCCCGCCACATCTCATAGGTAAGCTGCCCAAACTTCTCATAAGGCGTTCGGTAAATTCCCATTTCATCAGCAAGGTATTCTGCATATAAGCCCCAACCCTCACCGTAAGCAGATAAGTATAAATTGCGTCTAAACTGCGGAATACTATCACTCAACTCTTGGTTAAGCGCTCCTTGAATATGATGTCCCGGTGCTGCCTCATGCGCCGTTAATGCCGGAAGCGTGTACAACGTACGACTGTCTAATTTATAAGTGTTTACCAAATAATGCCCCGCCTGTGTCCCGTTTATACTACTGCCAGAATATCTTCCGCCCGTGTATTTTGGGGCGATGGCGTCAGGAACTTTAATGACTCCGTAAGGTTGCCTAGGTAACTTGGAGAAAAATGCCGGTAACTCATTATCTACACGCTTCGCAATATCTCTGGCGTGCATCAACAATGCATCTTCTGTAGTTACAAAAAACTGATCGTCGGTGCGTAGAAACTCTAAGAAGTCTGCAAACGAACCTTCAAAATCTACTTCTTTGATGATCTTTTCCATATCAGCTTTGATGCGCGCAACTTCTTTCAAGCCTAATTCGTGAACAGATTGTGCGGTGTAGTCTTTTGAGGTGGTGTAAAAATCAATTCGATTCTGATAGAATTCCTTTCCGCCGGGACGTGAAGAAACACCAATTTCGTCTCGGGTTTGCGGTAAATATTCGGTTTCAAAAAAGGTTTTGATCTTTTTGAAACTCGGTACCACACTATCATTAATCACTTGCTGCGCCGCATTTAAAAGCGAATCTTTTCGCGCTGCGGAAATACTTTCCGGCAAGGCTAAAAACGGCGAGTAAAAATAGCTTTCGGTAGGATCTTCAACAATATGCGTATTGTAGGTAGACTCGTAGCCGTTGAAAATAATCTTAGGCTGATTGATGCCTTCTTTTAAGCCTTTTCGCATCAGCGCAAATTGACTTTCTGTAAAATAAGGAATGGCTTTCAACCGGTTTAAATAACCCTCAGCCTGCTGATAGCTATTGATGGGCCGAACCTGATAATTGAGATTCAAATGAAATCCTTGATCAGCCTGTAAAGGGTTAAGATACATCTTGTACTTGTAGTGATCTACGCGATCCTGCAAGACAAAATTGAGCAGTTTGTAGGATATGAGCTCGCTGTCATTTAAAGCAGTAGTCTCTACACCTTCTAGCTTTTTTAATAAATCTTGAGCAGCTTCTGCACGTGCTTTGGGCAGTTCTTCATCATAACGTCCCAAAGGATAATCGCGCCAGTTATAATCACGCTGATTTTGATACTCAGCGATGATACTGTCTAGGGAAACAGCATCCTGAGCTGAAACTGAAAGAGTTAAACTTGAAATAATAAAAAGAAGTAAATAGTGTCTCATACGTTTAATTATTTGATTAACTAGATACAGCAGCATTTTAAACTACTGTATCTCTTGTTTAACTCGTACTAGCTGAAGTTATCAAGCTTTACTATAGTTCCCATCAACCTTGCGAAGAATACCTAACGGATTCTCTTCTTTTAAAGCATCTGGAAGTAATTCTTGCGGCCAGTCTTGATACGAAACCGGACGTACCCAACGGTAAATCGCGTCGTTACCTACCGAAGTAAATTTGGCATCAGAGGTAGATGGAAATGGCCCTCCGTGATGCATTGCAGGACAAACCTCAACACCGGTAGGAACACCATTAAATAAAATTCTACCCACACGCGAACGTAAGGCATCAATCACATCTGTATATGCTACAACTTCTGAAGTTTCCGCGATAAGCGAACCGGTAAGTTGGCCTTCTAATGCGTTTAAAACCTCAAGCAGTTGCGCTTTTGAAGTACAGCTTACCAACATTGAAAACGGTCCAAAAACTTCTGCGTGCAACTTGGTATTTGCTAGAAAATCATCTCCGGTAACTTTTACCAAAGCCGGTTTACCATCATTTGCTCCTTCTGCTTCTAAGGTGACTGCAAGCACTTCAGTTCCTGCTGCGTCGAGCATTGTTTGTTTTCCGCTTTCATAAGCCGACTGAATATTAGGATGCAACATGCAATGCGCGGGTTGCTCGCCTAAATGCGCAGCCAGATTCTTACCAAAAGTTTCTAATTCTTCTCCTTCAATTCCTAAGATCAACCCGGGATTGGTACAGAATTGTCCCGCGCCAAGATTGATACTTCCCGCATATTTTTGCGCCCAGCTTTCCCCATTGACTTTCAAAGCTTCCGGAAGGATCACAACAGGGTTTATACTTCCCATTTCGGCATAAACCGGGATGGGTTCTTCTCTGTTGGCTCCAAGTGCAACCAATGCTTTCCCCGCTTTTATGCTTCCGGTGAAACCAACACCTTTGATCGCGGGATGCTTAACCAACTGCTCTCCTACCGCAATACCTTTACTGTTTAGGTTAGAAAAAACGCCGTCAGGTATTCCTGTTTTCTGCGCTGCTTTGATAATTGCTGAAGAGACCAATTCGCCCGTCGCTGCGTGCATTGGGTGACTTTTCACCACAACCGGGCAACCAGCTGCAAGCGCGCTCGCAGTATCTCCGCCAGCGGTTGAGAACGCAAACGGAAAGTTACTAGCCCCAAAAACAGCAACAGGTCCGGTCGCGATTTGCATTTTGCGCAAATCAGGTTTTGGTGCAGGAGTACGCTCAGGGTTGCCGTGATCAATGGTGGCTTGCACCCAATCTCCTTGTTCTAACAAAGAAGCAAATGCATTAAGCTGACCGATTGTTCTACCGCGCTCTCCCATCGCACGACCTTCAGGAAGGCCAGATTCGGTGGTGTAGGTGTCGATCAATTGCTGACCTAAAGCTTCGATCTCTTCGCCAATTGCTCTTAAGAATGTTGCACGTTCTTCATCAGACTTGTGTTTATACACTTCAAAAGCTTCCGCAGCTAATTGCGCAGCAGCATCTACTTCGCTCTCGGTAGCTTCAGTAAATTGCCACTCATTCTCAATGTTGAGCTTTGGGTTGATCGTTGTGTATGTCGTTTTTCCTTCCGCAGAAATTTTACTTCCTATATAATTCTTTCCTGTAATCATTTGTATCAATTTCTTTTTAATCGCTTAAACTGCCTTAAGCTTGTTTACGCCAAAAGCACCACGATTGCGGTGCTTTTAATTAAGCTATAATTAGTGCTTTAGAAGGTTTTATAAAACCTCAAAAAATGAGCCGTCAGCTATTATGTCAAGTCTTGAAAATCGCCAAATCGTTGATAGCTAAACTTAAAATCTAATTTTAAACGAACGCAGCCTCCGACTCATTTTATCCACCAAATAATCTTTTAATTTATATTGAATTACGCCAGCTCTTGCTGCGTATTAAGGCCTTTGTATTCTGGTAAAGTAGGTCTGTTTGCTAAACCTTCTTCAATAATTTTTATCACTTCTTCACGACGTGCACCAGCTAATGGTAAACGCGGTGCGCGCACGTGCTCAGAACCAATTTTAGTATATACTTCGGCAAGCTTAATATTTTGTACAAGTTGTGCGTCGATATCTAATTCTAAAAGCGGTAAGAACCAGCGATAGATCGCTAAAGCCTCATCAATAAGACCTGCTTTTTGTAATTCGTAGATCGCAACCGTTTCAGCGGGGAATGCACAAACCAAACCGGCTACCCAACCGTCTGCGCCCATCAACAAGCTTTCTAACGCCAAAGTATCAACACCGGTCATAATCTTTAAACGATCACCAAAACGGTTTTTAATGCGCGTTACATTAGAGATATCTCGTGTAGATTCTTTCACCGCTTGAATATTAGGTTCTTCAAGTAATTCTTCAAACATATCAAGCGTCACTTCAATCTTATAATCAACCGGGTTGTTATACACCATAATTGGTAACGACGTACTTTGTGCAACCGCTTTAAAATAAGCGACAACCTCACGATCGCTCGCTTTGTAACGCATAGGAGGCAACATCATTAAACCTGCAGCTCCATCTTCTTCTGCCTGTTTTGCTGCAGCAATAGCCCCTTTTGTAGTTTGCTCTGCGATGTTCATCATTACCGGCACAGAACCCGCAACGATCTCAACAGTTTTACGTGTTAAAATACTTTTTTCCTCGTCAGTTAAAGTACTGGCTTCCCCTAAGGTTCCTCCTAAAACAATTCCGTGAACGCCAGCATCAAGCTGGGCTTTGATGTTTACCTCAAATAAATCTAAATCCAGTTTATCGTCTGCTGTAAACTTTGTCGTTACTGCGGGCATCACACCCTCCCAATTGATCTGCATCGTTTCTTATGTTTATTATTGATGGTACAAATGTAGCAGGCTTCACTTCCTTTAGTTTTGTAGTATTTAACCAAAACATTGCATATTTTAGCGCAATTACACATTTTCGCTTAAAATCAACGTCAAATTCTAACCATTGAAGGTTTTACCATTTAAAATACCGAAGTCTGGCAATAACGCACTGATCCTTCAGGAAGACTTGGAGCCCTTGTTTTATGACAAGCTGCATCAGCATCCTGAGATCCAGATGAGCTATATTCTTTCAGGCACCGGGACGCTTCTGGTGGGCGATACGGTAAGCAGATTTAATCCGGGAGATGTTTTAATATTTGGTGGAAACTTACCGCACGTCTTTAGAAGTGATCCTAATCCCGAAGGACTATCCCATATGCTCACCATATTTTTTAACCGGGAAAGCTTTGGTGCACCTTTTTTTGAGACCGAAGAATTAAAAGAATTTGACCTGTTCTTTAAACAAGCGGCTTCGGGTTTTAGAATTATTGATACGCAGTCACGCTTTAAAAACTACTTTACTTCCATAGTAAGCGCACCCAATTTAGAGCGCTTTATGCATTTTATGCAACTGCTTTATGCTATTTATAGCGCCCCCAAAGAACTGCTTTCTAACTTCACTAAAAACACTAAATATACCGACACCGAAGGGCAGCGTATGAGTAATGTGTTTGACTATTGCCTGAGCAATTTTAAAGAACGCATTAGTCTTGAAGAGATCGCAGACGTTGCGGTGATGAGCCCTACTGCCTTTTGCAGGTTTTTTAAAGAGCGCACCAACAAAACCTTTAATCAATTTTTGTTAGAATTGCGTATCGAGCACGCCTGCCAGTTGTTGCGTACTCCAGATTCTGCGGAGTCGATTGCCAGTATTGCCTATGCGTGCGGTTTCAACTCGGTCTCTAATTTTAATAGGTATTTTAAAAAACAAAAAGGCGTGAGTCCGCGTACTTACAAAAGCGCTGAAACTACCGGATAATTTTTGTAACAATCTGAAATTCTGAGCTACTAACACCAAAACTTTTTAATTATGACCAAAGGTGTTTTTGCAATGGTTATGAGTATTTCACTTTTTGCTGCAAATCTTATCGCGCTTCATTATTATCAAATTTCAGACTTTTTTTACGGAATAGGTATTGGTATCAGCCTTGGGTTGATGCTTGTCGCCTTAAAAAGGATTGCGCTACTTAAAGGCTAGCAAGCTTGCCCCCATCAATAGGAATTTGCGTTCCCGTGATGTATCCCGCGCGATCAGAAGCCAAAAAGGCAACTAGATAGCCGTATTCGGCGGGATCTCCTATACGCTTCACAGGAACCGAAGCTTCTAATTGCTTTAAAATTTCTTCTTCAGAAACACCTTGCTCTTTTGCTTTTTTAGCATTTAGTGAAGAGATACGTTCGGTATTGAAGTAGCCGGTTAAAACACTATTTACAGTAATGCCGAAAGTACCAGCCTCGGTAGCCAGACTTTTTGCCCAAGTCACTACCGCTGCTCGTATAGAATTGGATAATACCAAATACGAAAGCGGCTCTTTGATCGATACCGAAGCTACATTGATGATACGGCCCCATTTTTTTTCTTTCATAGAAATTGAAGCCAATTCTGTAGTAAGCACCACCGTTTTAAATAACAGGTCAAATGCCTGCTGATAGTCTTCAACTTCCTTTTCAAGCGCTGTACCCGGCGGCGGACCTTGCGTATTATTTACCAGAACATCTACTGAATTTTCTTCGAAATAAGCTGTAATGATTGATTTAAACGCAGCATAATCAGTAAAATCAACCCGAAGTATTTGATGCTGCTGACCGTTTTCAGTCGAAAGGCTTTGCTTGACGTTTTCTAATTTATCAAACGAACGCGACATCAAGGTAACCGTCGCGCCACTTGCCGCCAATTGCATAGCGATCGCTTTACCAATTCCTGAAGTGCTCGCACCAACAAGTGCTTTTTTTCCACTTAAATCAATATTCATAGTATTAGAATTTTTATTTTCTAGCCTTCAATAAGACTGGTCTCGACTGCACTTAACCTGACACGCATTTTGCTATTTATACTCTTCCCGCGTCGGACTAAACACATCTAGTAATTTACACGGTGTTAAGGCTTTTCCGCTATGCGAAAGATGCGGAGCGATCACCACAATATCTCCGGGATGATACACTTTAGTAGTTCCGTCAAGGGTAAACTCAAATTCTCCTTCAATCACGTGCATGATTTGTTCGTTCATATGACTGTGCTCAGGTACTTGAGCGCCTTCTTCAATTTCCCAAAACGCGAGTGATGTATTTTGGGTATGTACGAGTTTACCGTGATATCCCGGCATAATTTCTTTAGGTGCTATTTCTGAAAGTTTATACTGCATCGTATTATTTTAATCAATGATATTTTAATTCTATATTCTCAAGTCTAGTTTCCCCAGATCCTGCTCCACAAACTCGCCAAAACCTGCTTCATCGCTTCGGGATCTCGTTCTGCTTCTTGTATTTTTAAATCGTCACCCGCAGGAATCAATTGATAACTGAAGACAAAGCGTAAATCTTTTGCGCCCAGATCATAAACCCCAAACCGAAGATCGTTATAATACAAATCGCCATCGCGTTTCTCGATCGCATACCAACCATTTGAAATTTTATCAAGTCGCTCGATAGTTTCCGAATTCCTAAAATCACCCAATAACTGGCGATCTTTAGGTACGTATTTGAAGCTTATAGGTTGGCTATCAAAAAACGAATAATCGCCTAGCAAATACGCATCGCCTACATCAATATTGGCGTGCCAAAGAATCGTATTAAACGCTGCCGGCCGGGTATCGATTTGTGTATATTCAATCTTTTCATTTGCTAAGGCTTCTGTGAATTTCTGATAACTGATCCCTTTTAAAATTAAGGTCAGCACCATATACGCTGAACTTACAATGAGTCCGAGATTATTCCATTTTCGGCGTTTTCTGGAAGCTTTTGGTAAGCGCATTGCGAGAATTAAAAAGATCAAAAATGGCAAGGTATATAGCGGATCGATCACAAATATATTTTGGTACGCCAACCTAAGATCCAACGGCCAGAACAATTGCGTTCCCCAAGTCGTGTGCGCGTCCAAAAGCGGATGCGTCACCAATCCCCAGAAAAAGAGCCTCGACCAATCTTTCCAACCGGCTTGTGCTTTTTTATGAAGTTGCGCCACGAGCCAACCTAAAATGGGCGCCATCACAATACTAAAAACGATAGAATGGCTTATTCCTCTGTGAATTTCTATCGCAGTAAGCGGATCGAGAAATTTACCCCAAATAGTATCAAGATCAGGAATTGTACCGGCGATTGCACCATACAACATCGCTTTGTTGCCTACTTTTTTTCCTAAAACGGCTTCTCCCACCGCAGCACCCAGAACGATTTGCGTCAACGAATCCATCTAGGCATCTATAATTTGCATCTTTCTCAGTAAGAAAGAGGCGTTCATATTCTGGCAAATCCCTTTTTTAAAGGTGTAGTCAAAAAACAACTCGTCGTTGATGATCTGCGCATCAAAATAATAGTTCTTTACATCCTCGAGTTCGTCTGCCGCTTCACATAAACTCAGGTCGTGCGTAGCGATGATTCCGGTGGAATTTGAAGCAACCAATTTCTCGATGAATTTTCGGGAGCCAATGGCTTTATCGGTACTGTTGGTTCCTTTTAAAATTTCGTCCAGAATGATAAAATAGGTATACGTTTTTATGGCATTTACGATAAACTGTAAGCGTTTTAATTCTGAAAAGAAATACGATTCATCATCGGTAAGCGAATCGCTCGTACGCATACTAGTGATCAATTTTATAGGATCATAAACCGCTTCTTCGGCACAAATAGGAAGCCCTGCATTGCTCATCACAATACTCAAAGACACCGTGCGTAAAAAGGTACTTTTACCCGCCATGTTGGCGCCGGTGATGATAAAAAACTGTTCGCTATCAATATCAAAATCGTTAGCAACCGCCTTCTTAGGGTCAAGTAACGGATGCGCCAATGCTTTTGCAGTAAGCGTATGTTTTCCTTTTTTGATTTCCGCGAAAGCGTAATTGGGATGATTAAAACTGAAATTAGCCAGACTGTTTTGCGCATCAAAAAATGCGAGCACTTCAAACCAGTTGGCAACCTCATCTGCATTCAATGCAATCCAGCGTTCTATGCGATAGGCTTGCCTTAAATCTGAAAGAAAAAAGGAATTGATAAATACGCCTACTAACATATTAGAGCGCTGATCGAGAATGCCCAGCATTTTTGAAAACTGCTCAATTACCGCCGAAGCTTTAGCCTTTTGAGACTTGATCTTATCCTGTTCCTTTTTTAGATAAACCGACGTAAACTCTTGCTCTTCTAACAGCAGCATCAATTTGAAATACTGCTCAAAAGTAGTTTGCGTTTTACCGGCTTTGTCCCAAAGGTCATTTACTTTCTTGACAAAAAATCCGTTGAGGATAAGTCCGGCAAAAAACCAATACAGTACCAAGCTTCCCGGAACGAGATCAAGATACGCCACCACAAAAAGAACTAGTGAAATACCGGTAAATACATTGGGTAGCCACTGCATGATTTTGGGCACAAAATTGGTATAGCCTTTAAGCCAGTTTAAAATATGTCGTGTGTCATAATTGGCTTTTACTAAGCGCGCCGTGGCTCTAAATTCTTGCCGCCAGTCTGATTGTGCCGCGAGTTCCTTTACCGCTTCCTGTTTCTGTGAAATATCTTCAATACTATTGGCAGTAAGTAAATCTGCCAATTTTTGCGCTCCACTGGCTAAACCGGTTCTGTTTAAATATTGAAAGAAAGAACCACGTCCAAATAGATCTATATCCTGACTGAACTCATGCAACGGATTTTTAAACGCGTCACCATCTGGCAAGTCATAAAAATCACGATCGAGCACTTGGAGTTCAGTTTTATTGATAGCGATCATTTCCTGTAGAAAATCCCGCTTGTATTTAAGCCGGGAATGTCTTGAGACCAAGAACAGAAACAAAGCGATCTCAGCAACTACTATTGTTAGGATAACACGCGTGTTTCCCCATAAGAAGTAAACAGCTACAACACCTATTAAAAATACCACAAGCCGTATCATGCTGCTCGAAAGCAATAAGGCTTGCATCTTTTTTAACTGCTCTTGATAGGTGGTGATTTTTGAGGTATAATGGGCTCTGGGATCCTGCATGCGTTTGATTGAAAAATGATTTTTGTAAAGCTATATATTCAGAATCAATCCAGCCTTTTTAATTCTTCTTTTAGCTTTTTGGTAAGACTGTTTACGATAAGCGTATAACTGTCGTCTATAAATTGCTGCACTTGTTTAGGCGTCAGTTCACCATTCAACACAACCGTATTCCATAATTGCTTATTCATATGGTATCCCGGCAAAACACTTTCAGGATATTTTTCTCGCAGAAGGATGGCTTCTTCAGGATCGCATTTAAGATTGATGCGCGGCTCACCGTTTTCCCAACTCGTCAAACTGCTTAGCGCAAACATTTTACCCATCACTTTAAAAACCAGCGTATCTTCATCAAAAGGAAAATGCTCGGTGGTTCCGGGTTTCTTAAGGCAGTAGGTTCTATAGCTTTCGATGTTCATAGACGCTTCGTTTTAGATTCCGTATTCGTAATTCAAGACTTCTTTAAGCAGTGTCAATTCTGATTTCTTGCCAGGAAACTTCACCAACAATTCATCGAGCAAATCTTTCGCTTTTGCGCAATCCTCTAATTCTTTCTCACAATTTTGCCCGTATGCCTGCAGAAGCCTATAACTACTATCATAATCGTTTGGGTATAACTCTAAAGCCTTTTTGTAATAAAAAATAGCATTGTGCCAATTTGATTCTGAAAACCAACGGTCGCCAAATGCGATATGTTTTAAATAAGCTTGCTCCTTTTTTTGAATCGTAATCAGCTCCCTATTCTCCTGCTCCTGTAGTTCTTCATTAATCAAGAATGTTACTAAGAAAATAAAAATTGAAAAAATCAATAGTCCAACAAAAGCAAAAAGAACTTTTTCTCGTTTACGCTTTCTTTGAAACTTTGACTTTATTTTTTTTATGGCTTCTATGGAGTAGGGCTTAAATCTGGGTTTTCCAGATGCTCCTTTTAAATCAGTTTCTTTAAGGTTGAGAAAGCTTCGCTCCTTTGTAAAGCGGGACTTATTACTGAGCAATTTTCTGTTATTTCTAAGGCTATCGATCATTGCCTTCATACTGCCCTCTCCTCCCATAAAATATCTTTAAAAAGAGTAATACATTATATGATCTTCCATCAGATAACCGCTACCGATATCAAAATCTTCAGAATACATATTCTTAAAACCGTAGTATTCATAAAACGAAGTAGCCTTGTTATCCCGATTAACGTTTAGCGTTACACCAAGGGCTCCCGCTTTTTTAGCTTCCGCGAAAGCAAAATCCATCAAAAATCGTCCTGCTCCGGTTCCTTGTGTTTTGGGCAATACGTAGATCTTATCTACTTTAGTGATTGTACCTCTCGTAGTAAGTTTTTCATTTGTATACTGTGGAATGATCGCCAGATAACCACAAGGCGCATTATTACTGTAAAGAATATAAAATATGCTGCCGGTTTCGGTTTGTTTTTTTAATGAAGCGACACTGTACATCATCTCCATCATATAACTGATCTGCGCTTCAGAGAGAATATCTTTAAAAGTAGCGGGCCAGACCTCATCGACCAGTTGCTTTAAGACCGGCCAGTCTT
Source organism: Leeuwenhoekiella palythoae (assembly GCF_020310025.1). Taxonomy (GTDB): domain Bacteria; phylum Bacteroidota; class Bacteroidia; order Flavobacteriales; family Flavobacteriaceae; genus Leeuwenhoekiella; species Leeuwenhoekiella palythoae. Next base: position 2,233,006 of record NZ_CP084318.1, on the reverse strand, counting down.
TTTCTCGAACTTCTTTTACGCTAAATTGCTTTGGACTCATTCTTGTCTTTTAATTGAGGTTTTGTCGCGGTCTCCAAGGCTTTGTAATCTAATTTCCAACCGATGGTTTGCACCAAATTTTCCATCAGAGCGACCGTGCTGAGCGCTTGATTAGATGCTTCGCCAAACAATCCGCTTTGTGGAACTTTATCTACAATATGCTGTTTGGCTTCGCGGTTGATTTCGGTGAGATCTGTGGATGTAAAAGGATTTGCCCAACCTTCCTTCTTATCATAGTATTTAAAATCGGTTTCAATGCTGAGCAATTCCGGCTGAGGAAAATCGGTTAGAATGATCGTTCTGTTTTTGATATCGGGCTGCATTTTGATTTTGGTCAGATCAAAACCTACATAGGCTTTCGCATCGATAAGCACCAAAGCTTTTTTGCTCCCTAAAAAGAGATTGAGCCATTTATCTTTTACATTCTGATAATGATAGATCTCGGAGAAGTCACCTTCCACCGTAATGAATTTACAAACGCTGCGTATTTTTTCCATCAAAACCACAGACTGCTCTTGAGCATTTTGCTGCTTTTTAGTTTTGTTGAATCGCGTGAATATAAAATAGGCTACAACGCTTCCTATTGCTAAACCAATGAATAAATATTCCATAAAACAAAGATAAGGCTAGTTGCCAATCTCACCCAAATGCGTAAACTTAAAACCGCGCTCATATTTAAGCCCGTAACCCAATATGCGATCAAAAGCAGCGTGCGCAAAAAGAATGATCCCTGCCAACTGTAAACACTCAAATTCCATAAGAATACCGATTAAGTAAAGTGCAACTCCTAAGCTTTTTAAGTGAAACATATTGTAGCACCAAGCGCCCACTTTAGGTCCCACCAAATAGCCTAACATCCCAATATCTGGCACAAAGAATAAACCTATAAACCACCACCAACTTAAGTCCAGAGTCGAAAAGAGGTATACCGCTAGAAGCAGCGCGCCGAGTTCTTCAAGTTTCAGAAGTGTTTTCACCATTAGCTCTCTAAAGTATACAGGATAGGTTTACTTGGCGCAGCATCATTCTCAAAAGAGGCGATCTGCAAATTGAGAATATAGCTACCGTCTTTAACCGTATGAGGCACGTAGATCATTTCGGTGATTGTAGCGTCAAAACGTATTTTTCCCCCGGTATACCACCAGGCCTTATGACTTGCTAAAACACCTTCGTCACGCTCGCGATCTACACTAGGCAGATCTATAAGCAAATGCTTCACGCCACACTCTTTTATGTAAGCGGTTGCATCTGCCATAAGGTAGGGCCAATTAGTATGCGACCATTTTCTGCTTTTTTTACTGCTCGTATTAGGCAACGTGCGTATTACCAGTGCTTCGGGAGTATTTGATGCCAAAGCTTTTGCCACTTGCTTTTTAGTGAACACCAAATCGTCTGCAAAAGACTCCGGCACTAACGTGATCACTTCCGCAGTAAACATAAATGTTTTTAAATGCTCGTTGATGCTGTGTACCTTTTCGGTGATGTGCCCTACACACTCGGTATGTGTGCCGTGCGCGTGCGGATTGAGATATACATTATTAAAATTCACCACAGATCCCTGCTCTACAGCTGCCACCCATTTACCTTCTTTTACCGGTTCTATTTTCGGAGCCTCCAAATACCAGGCAACGGGATTTTCTTCACCGCTAATTACAGGTATGCTCAGGTCTATGGGTTTTGAAAAGTCTACGGAATATTCAGTCTGGTTTATAGTAATTTTCGCTTGCATAGGCTTGTTCTGGCTGGTTCACCTGAATAAGTTACTATTTTCGCAGATTGTTACAGTAAAATCTCAGGAAAGATTGAGTATAAATAAGTCACTCGCCAGACCATCACTTAAAAACTTTCCTTTTTTAGTCACCACAATGCGGTCATCATCTAAAAACAATAGATGTTCCTCTATATGCTTTTGCGCTTGCTGCAACACATAGGTTCTAAATTTTAAACCGAAATCCTTCTCGATCTTCTCTAACGAAACTCCCCAAATTGTGCGCAGCCCCGTCATCACATACTCGTTATACTTATCTATAGTTGAAAGGGTTTCTCGCTCTATCGGAAGCGTATCTGCGGCGATGGCTTTTATATATTTAGGGTTGTTATTGATATTCCAGCTGCGGGTGTTACCATCGAAGCTGTGCGCTGATGGACCAATCCCCAGATAAGGTTTCCCGGTCCAATACGCCGTGTTATTCTGCGAGAAATAACCCGGTTTTCCAAAATTAGAAAACTCATAATTCTCAAATCCGGCTTGCTCCATTTTTGCGAGCAAAATTTCAAAATGCCGTTGTGCTACCGCATCATCAACCGGTTTTACCACGCCTTTCTCAATAAACTTTTGTAGCGCTGTATTAGGCTCTACCGTTAACGCGTAGCTTGAAATATGCGGAATGCCCAGTGCAAGGGCTTGATCTAGATTTTCTTGCCAACGCGCATCGCTCATATCAGGCATTCCGTAAATAAGGTCTATCGAAATATTATCAAAATACTGCTTCGCAAATTGCAAACAGCGTAAAGCTTCATTGGCATTGTGTGCGCGATTCATCAACTTGAGATCTTCTTCAAAAAAAGACTGCACCCCAATACTGAGTCGGTTAATGCGAGACGCTGCAAGCATTTTAAGTTTAGCTTCGGTAAGGTCGTCAGGATTGGCTTCGAGGGTGATCTCCGGTGCTTCTACTACCTCAAAATGATCGTCAATGGTTTTAAAAATTTGCTGAAGATCTTCAGCGTCTAATAAACTAGGCGTACCTCCACCAAAATAAATAGTTTGCAAGGGTCCGGGGATTTCCTCCTTCCGTAGAACCATTTCTTTGCATAACGCATTGACGAGTTCGCTTTTCTTTTTTAACGACGTCGAAAAATGAAAATCACAATAGTGACACGCCTGTTTGCAAAAAGGAATATGAATGTAAAGCCCCGCCATAACTGCTAATCGCTACTTTTTTACACGCTTTTCATTCTGCTTTACAAAAGCCTCCCAACCGGTGTAACTTTTGCCGGCAACGGTTTTCCCGGAGTTGAAATGGTGACACACCGCAGCGGCGAGACCATCTGTACTATCCAAATTTTTAGGTAATGTTTTTAAACCTAAAAGGCTTTGTAGCATTTTTGCAACCTGTTCTTTACTGGCGTTTCCGTTACCGGTAATCGCCATTTTTATTTTTTTAGGAAGATATTCAGTCACCGGAATTTGGCGTGACAAGCCCGCAGCCATCGCAACGCCTTGCGCACGACCCAATTTTAACATCGACTGTACATTTTTACCAAAAAACGGCGCTTCGATCGCCATCTCATCAGGATGATAGGTATCAATCAGCTCCACCGTACGTTCAAAAATAAGTTTCAGCTTCACATACGGATCGTCATATTTTTTTAGCATCAACTCGTTAAGCTGCATAAACTGCATCTTTTTATCAACCACTTTGATCAGGCCAAAACCCATAATGGTCGTACCGGGATCGATTCCTAAAATGATTTTTTCTGATTTCAAGCGCTAATTTTTTTACATCTTTGAAGCTTTCGCAAAGCTAAACATTATAAGCGTGATCCTTGTTGCAGCCTTCATAATCCTATACACAATTCTTATTGCCGCGCTTTGTGTTGGCTTTTTTAGATGGAAACCATTTTTACCAGAACATGGTTCTACTGAAAATCCCACCTGCTTTTCGGTGATCATTCCGTTTAGAAATGAAGCCAAACACCTTCAGGCGTTATTAGAATCTTTAAATAAATTAACCTACAACAAAGAACATTTTGAAGTGCTCTTAGTCAACGATGCTTCTACCGATGCTTCTTTAGCAGTGATTGAAGCATTCCAGAATACGAGCAAGTTGCTTATAAGAGTTTTAGACAATGAGCGCTTTTCGGTTTCTCCAAAAAAGGACGCGCTTACCAAAGGAATCTCACAAGCCAAATTTGAGTGGATCATTACCACCGATGCAGATTGCAGAGTTGCTCCCGGCTGGTTAGCAATGTATCATCAGGCTATAATTCAAAATTCTGAATTGCAATTTATCGCCGGGCCTGTACTTTTTTCAAATGCAAAAAACAGTCTTCTGGGGAGCTTTCAGCAATTAGATTTTTTAAGTCTGCAAGGCGCAACGATAGGCAGTTTTGGTTTAGGCCAGGCCTTTATGTGTAACGGCGCCAATCTTGCGTTTGCTAAAACCCAATTTCAGCAGTTGAACGGATATCAAAACACAGATCACATCGCCAGTGGAGATGATGTATTTCTAATGCAAAAATTCATTAAAAATGACGCTAAGCAGGTAGGTTATCTAAAAACTTCAAAAGCTTTGGTGATCACAGCGCCTCAACCGCATTTAACTGCACTGATCGCTCAAAGAAAAAGGTGGGCCGCAAAAGCCAACGCCTATACCAGTGCGTTTGCGGTTTTAACCGCAATAGTTGTTTTTACAGGAAACCTTGCCGTTTTGTTGCTTCCTTTTTATGCCTCAGCAAGGTGGCTTTTACTTTTGAAAGTCGGTATTGATGTGGTTCTAATCACACAAACTGCGCGTGAGTTCAATCAAAAAAAACCGCTGTGGCATTTGATTTGGGTTATTTTTGTATATCCCATTTTTACAGTGTTTATAGCACTTGCAAGTCAAACAGGAAGCTTTGTATGGAAAGGGCGTACTTTTAAAAAGTGAGATCAGTCCACCTTGACAACCACGGGCATTTTAAAAGCAGTTTTTACAGGAATACCGCGTTTATTTGCTGCGGAAATTTGAGGCAAAGAGTCCAGACTATCTTTTAGCCAGCGTTCTAATTCAGGGAGTTGTAGCGCAATGGTATCCGGTATTTCGGCACGGTCGATATTCAGGTTTCCTACTTCAGAGATACTTAAATACAACCAGATCGTATCGTTTAATTCTGACTCAACGATCACCATTTTGTTGGAAAGCTGTCGCTGAAAGTTAAGCGCCAATTCGGTTTTAAAGCACTGATATCTTGCATTTTGATCTTCTAACGTATCGCAACTCGCAAAAGAGGGATATTCATCGACCTCGCTCATATTGATCGCCTTGAGTTCTTCTTCTGCCAAAACCTTTGAAGACACTTTTTTGGTCTCAAGGTCTTTACAGCCTGTTACGCAAACGGCTATCGCCAAAAGAACTAGAAATCTAAACATGTAACATCTCGAAAATCTTGCACAAAGATGTGAAAACGTGCGGTATAAAACTAAACAATATCTGTTTTAAAAACGATATCCCAGGCTAAATTCTACGCCTTCGGCCTTTGCACCGTGTGCTTTTACCGTTACCGCGGCAAAAACATCATCGGTAAAATAACGCTTCAGTCCCAGGCGGTTATACAATCGGTTTTCAAACTCGTAAGGATAATAAATATAATACCCCAAGTGCGAAACAAAAGCAACCTTATTAAAGCGCAGTTCGTGTCCGATAAAAAGTCCAACCCGCTTCCAATCTTCATCGCCGCTCACGCCCAACTCAGGGAACGATGCAGCCTGAAGCTTGATCAGCTCTTTAAAGAAATAGGCAAAAAACACATCTGTACCGGCGACCAGCGTGCTTTTGTGATTGATGCGTTTATCTGCAAATGCTGAAACCACAAAAAATGGAAACTGCCCCTGCCCTACAATATCGCTTTCATTAGCCCCGCCACGCAAAACCAAATTATAATGAACAGGCTCTGTAAATTTTGTACGCTCACCTTCTGGAATATAATCAGGAAATTCCTCGTAATCGAGATTGTAATTAACCCCAACGTTAAAGGCAAACGTATTGGTACTATTGTTAGGCGCCCGCAAGTTTGCATTGCTATAGTGAATGATCGTAAAACCCGTATTCAAGCCAAATCCTTTGTACAAATTCTGTTTATTGTATTGAAGCGCTATGTACGTTGAGCTTAGTAATTTGGTTCCGTAAGCGTTGTTGATGTAATTGGTTTCAGGATCGTACGGGCTGCCGGCAATAGCAACACCCTGACCAATTCTAAAATACGCATTTCGGTTTAAAAAATAGAAATTAAAATGCCCATAGAAGCTTATATTCTCGCCTAGATATTCATTATGCAGATCTTGATAGGCCATTGAAAATCCCCAATCAGGATAATTATAACGACGCTCCCATTCATTAAATCCGTAAGTTTTTCGGTTGTAACTTAAAATAAAACCTGTAGGATGCCCCGTGATCAAATGATTGATATCAGGATTATGCTCCAGAATGCTTCCGTAGAAAAAAGAAGCATCTAGCGAAACCGGTTTTTTTTCTTCAGTAAAGTCTAGTTCTTGCGCACTAAGGCCAAAAGAAAACATCAGGACAGCAAGAAAAAGAATTCTCATAAAACGTTAATCTTCAAAAATTAATCGGCCCGTATAGCGCTCTTCAACGTCTACTATTGGCGGGCGATTTACTGCGATCACATCACCGGTACCCGTGATAACTCCGGTTAAACTTTGCTGCGGATTCACAATCATTTTATTGGGAGCGCGGTGATAAATATCAATATTCTGAACCACAAAATCCCGACCTTCAAAACGCGGGTTCTCATTTTGGAACCCTAGATTCATATTTTCAGCTTTTCCGGTCATATAAAACACACTTTTACCATTGGCATCAATGCGTAAATTTTCGGTATCCAGATCTAAGTGAAACTCCCCGTTCTTTCGTAAAATCACATCAAGGTTGATCGAAGTATTGCTCACCAAATACAGTTCAGGAAACACTAAAGTCCCGTCGCTATAAATCTCTCTTGAAGAATTATGTCGGATCTCGGTAAGGTTAGGCACGGTTACAAAAACCTCAAAATTGCCATACTCGCGCACCAAATTGCAGCGGTTATCATTGCGCAGCACCAAAACTCCATTTTGCACTTCAATAAGTGCCTCGTTTACCAGATTTTTACCGGTGCGTAACACCACTTTATACTCCTCGCCCTGTTTGATATGCACGATCACCTCAGCCTCAGCTCTTAGCTTTGTAAACTCAGGAACTTCGTATTCAACTTCCACCGTCTCGCCAGAAGTCTGAAAGCAATCTTCGGCATTTTCAGAATTACATGAAATAAGCACTATAAACAGCGCTAAAATGATCTTTTGCATGTATCAACAACTTTTGTGAGCAAATTACGGCAAAAAGAAGCAGAACCCCGCATTTATATTTTAAGCTCAAAAATAAAATGAGAATATAAACCCGCCTTTTAGGAGATTTATTGAAATTTGGCGCTGTAAATAGTTTTTATTTTGACGAAAAAATTCTACTTCGTTTTAGCCTCGATCTTTATCGTGATGCTCTTGGGCATCAGCCAAGGCGGACTCACAGAAAGCAGTGAAGCTCGTTATGCTGAAATTGGCAGAGAGATGGCACTAAGCAACGATTTTTTGCATCCTAGAATGTTAGGAATAGGCCATTATCATAAACCTCCCGTTACCTATGCGATAACGGCTCTTGGTTATAAAATCTTTGGTTTTAATGAATTTGGAGCACGCTTTTTTTTAGCGGTCGCATTACTGCTTCAGTTGTTGCTTGTTTATAAAATGGGTAAACTTTGGTTTGAAGATCGCAAAACCGGAATTTTTGCCGCGCTGATCTATTTTACCTTTCCTATTGTACTCGCAAGTGTTTTAAACCTTACAACAGACGCCTATCTAAATACCTTTATTTTATCAAGTATTTACTGCTTTCTGGTTGCCAAACTCAAGAAGAAAAAAAGCTTTTTATATGTGGGCTATGCTCTTCTAGGGATCGCATTTCTAATCAAAGGTCCGGTGGCATTTTTACCCGTCACCCTATTTATGATCTGTTATAAAATAAGCACAAAAGAGCCACTAAAACCTTCTAAACACACGGTTTTAGGCATCCTTTTATTATTGGGTATTTCTGCATCTTGGTTTATCGCTATTGTTTTAGAAAAACCTAATCTGCTTGATCATTTTATTGAAGATCAAATCGTAAAACGCAGTGTTGATGCTTCGCAATTTAAACGCAGTAAACCCTTCTGGTATTACCTTGCTTTTGCGCCATTACTCTGCCTACCTTGGACTGTACCATTTGTTTACGTACTTATCGCAAAGCGGAAGCGCTTAGCTTTCACCCCACAACTCAAAACTTTAGGATTTTCTTGTTTAGCGATTCTCCTGGTGTTCTCACTGTTTTCTTCAAAACTCATTTTTTATATTTTACCGCTGTATCCTTTACTGGCGCTATTTTATGCCGGTATTTACAAACAGATCTTAGAACGCGAAAAAAACTATTTCTTACTTACTTATAAGGTTGGCTTTGGAATTTTAACCGGAATGGCAATCGCATTGCTTTGTATTCCCACATTTGAATACAAAATTTGGTTTAGCATACTTGCGCTAGCAGCAATAGGAAGTTATTTCTACTGGTGGAATTTTAAAGCTAAAGCCTCAAAGAGTACACGACTTTTTGCCTTAAGTACAGGAGCAACACTCCTTTTATTGTTATTGTATTTCAGTTTTGCACCTCAAAACGAACTCTTATTACGCAGTTTTAAACCGCAATATGCTTTTATCGAAAAGCAAAGAAAGGACACAAAGGATTACAAAGTGATTGTCTACGATTATCGCCTACCTTCTGCGGCATTTTATTTGGGAGATCGCATCGTCACGGTGACCAACACCAATTACGAGTCGTTACGCGATACGCGATTTGAAAGAGATTCTAGCTGGACGCAATCTTACATTGATCTTAGAGATCCAAACAACTATGAGCGTTTTAAAAGCTTACTGAAAGACTCTACAAATATTATAATCACAAAAGACCGTAGACCTATTCCTGATAGTTTAGAATATCTGACCAAGCATTTTGAGGTTGAAGCATTTGGCGACTGGCGCGTGCATTATTAAAGTCTGATCCCTATCCCAAACTCAACAGCTTCGGCTTTTGCACCGTGAGATTTTAAGGTAATCGCTCCAAAAATACTTTCAGTAAAATGACGCTTGAGTCCGCCTCTAAAATATACGCGGCCCTCAAAATCATAATCGTAATAAGCATAATAACCAAACTGCGTCACGAAAGAGTTTTTATTAAAGTGCAATTCGTGCCCTACAAAAACTCCGGCGCGCTTCCAATCTTCATCACCTGTAGTACCGTATTGCTGGGCAAAAGCAATGGATTCATACTCGATCTGATCTTTTAAAAACGGACTCAAAAACAGATCGGCTCCTACCATTAAACTGCTTTTATGCGTTATACGCTTATCTAAGAAGGAAGAAACCACCAGAAATGAGCGGCGCCCTAAACCTATATAATCACTTTCATTAACACCGGTACGCAAGGCTAAATTCCATTTTATGGGCTCAGTATATCTGCTTTTAACTTTAGGAATATATTCCGGAAACTCGTCATCATCCAGTTGGTAATTCAATCCAATATTGAAGGTAAAAGAATTGGTACTCGCATTAGGAGCCCGCACATTTGCGTTAGAGTAATGTACTAGCGTAATCCCTGTTTGCAAGCCAATACGATCAATGATATTCGGCTGTTGATAATTGAGCATCACATACGTTGAACTCAACAAAGTGGATCCGTAGGCATTATTTCTAAAGTTATCGTCAATATCAAAAGGCTTTGTGGTAAATGCAATTCCTTGCGCAATACGCACCATCAAATGTCTGTTGAGCGCGTAAAAATTAAAATGCCCATACAAACCATAATTCTCTCCTAAATATGGATTCTTCTGATCTTGAGAAACAAAAGAAAACCCATAATCAGGATAGTTATAGCGTGCTTCCCAATCATTAAAACCGTAAGTTCTTCGGTTGTAGGCTAAAATAAAACCTGTGGGATGCCCGGTTATAAGATGCGAAATATCTTTATTATGCTCGAGAATGCTTCCGTAGGTATAATTAAGATCAAAACTATAAGGTTTTACTTCTTCCTGGCTGTATACCGAAACAAAACACAATAAGGCAACAATAAACTTGTAATTCATTCTCTAAAAGATATCCGGCAAATGTATCAAATATTATGAGTATTCGATCTAAAACAATTCTGAAGCGATCGCTTTAATATTATCGCTTTTACCCATAGAGTAATAATGCAACACCGGCGCACCACCATTCATCAACTCTTTTGATTGCTGAATCGCCCATTCAATCCCCACTTGACGTACATCGGTATTGGTTTTACAGGCTTCAACCGCATCGATCAACTCTTGAGGCAGATCTATTTTAAACACCTGCGGAAGCAATTGTAAATGGCGTTTTACCGCAATAGGCTTAATCCCCGGAATGATAGGAATATCTATACCTTCTGCCCGTACTAGATCTACAAATTCAAAGTATTTTTTATTATCAAAAAACATTTGAGTAACCACGTATTCTGCACCAGCCTCTACTTTTTGCTTCAGTCGTTTGAGATCAGTTTTTAGAGAAGGAGCTTCCAGATGTTTCTCAGGATACCCCGCAACACCAATACAAAAATCAGAACAGTCTGAAGTTTCCACCATCCCGTTAAGGTAGCGGCCTTTATTCATCTCAGCAATTTGCTCTACCAAGCCTAATGCATACTCGTGACCGCCCGGCGTAGGCTTAAAATATTGCTCCTCACGCATAGCATCACCACGTAACGCCATAAGGTTGTGAATGCCCAAATAATGACAATCTACCAGCAGATACTCGGTTTCTTCTTTAGTAAAACCACCGCATAACACGTGGGGCACAGTGTCAACATTGTATTTATGCTTGATCGAGGCACAAATACCAATAGTTCCCGGGCGCATACGGGTCACTTTTTTATCTAACAGGCCGTCTTTCTCGATATACACAAACTCTTCGCGCGACGTGGTAACATCAATAAAGGGAGGTTTGAATTCCATCAAGGGATCGATGTTATTATAAAGTTCTTGTATGCTTTTTCCTTTTCTAGGCGGAATCAACTCAAAGCTAAATAACGTCTTCCCGTTTGCGTTTTTTATGTGGTCTGTAATTTTCATAAGCATCTACCTGATCCACTTTAACGTGTTTTCAGGCTTTGTTTTGGTTGTATTAGTTGTTTTGGTTAATCGTCAGAAATATTAGGGTTGAGCCATTTTTCTGCGAGGCGTGTTTCAATATTTTTCCGCTTTGCGAAATCACTTACTTGGTCCATTTTAATTTTCCCCAGCCCGAAATAGCGCGCCTGCGGATTCGCAAAATAATACCCACTCACCGAAGCTGCCGGCCACATAGCCAAGCTTTCGGTCAATTCAACACCTATGGTTTCTTTCACTTGAAGCACATCCCAAATAGTTAATTTTTCTAAGTGATCAGGACAAGCAGGATACCCCGGCGCAGGACGTATCCCTTTATATTCCTCTTTAATTAACTGATCATTATTTAAGGCTTCATCGCTAGCATAGCCCCAATGCTCCTTACGCACACGTTCGTGCAAGTATTCGGCAAAGGCTTCAGCAAAACGATCGGCCAGCGCTTTTACCATAATACTGTTATAATCGTCGTGTTCTGCCTCATATTTGGCCGCCAATTCTTGTGTCCCAAAACCGGCGGTAACACAAAAACAGCCCATATAATCCTGTTTTCCGCTTTCTTTAGGAGCGATAAAATCTGAAAGTGCAATATTCGGTTTTCCGGAAGCCTTTTTGCTTTGTTGTCTCAAGGTTCTGAAAATGAATTTTTCTTCGTTCTCAACTGCGCCAGAAGTGACAATCTCGATATCGTCGTCATTGATCGTATTGGCAGGAAACAGTCCGAAAATCGCTTTAGCCTTCAGTAATTTTTCATCTAAAATCTTTTTAAGAATCTCCTTTGCGTCTGCAAATAATTCTTGTGCTTGAGCGCCCACAACATCGTCTTCCAGAATATCTGGATATTTCCCGTGCAGATCCCAACTGCGGAAAAACGGTGACCAGTCAATATACGGCACAAGTTTATCAAGGTCAAATTCTTCAATAACCTGTATTCCTAATTGATTAGGCTTATACGCTTCAAAAGCATCCCAATCTAACTTCCATTTATTTTCACGCGCCTGCTCGATCGTTAGAAAATCACGCTTTTTCCCGCGTTTTAAAAAGCGCTCTCTAAATAGCGCATATTCTTCTTTGATTCCGGCTTTATAGGTTACTGAAGAATCAGGGTTGAGCAGATCGCCAACTACGGTAACGGCTCGTGAAGCGTCATTTACGTGAACAACCGACTCTGGATATTCAGGGTCAATTTTAACTGCGGTATGCGCTTTACTTGTGGTTGCACCACCAATGAGTAATGGCACTTTAAAATCTTGACGCTTCATCTCTTTGGCGAGAAACACCATCTCATCAAGAGAAGGCGTGATCAGGCCACTAAGACCTATGATATCAACATTTTTTTCTTTTGCCGTAGCAATAATTTTTTCCGGCGGAACCATAACTCCAAGGTCTATGATCTCATAGTTATTACACGCCAATACCACGCTCACTATATTTTTACCTATATCGTGCACATCGCCTTTTACGGTCGCCATCAATACAAGGTTAGACTTCTCTTTTTCTGAAGCCGGTGGCGGGTTTTTCAACTTTTCTTCTTCGATATACGGCAATAAATAAGCAACGGCTTTTTTCATCACCCGTGCCGATTTTACCACCTGCGGAAGGAACATTTTTCCATCACCAAAAAGATCACCCACGACGTTCATACCGGTCATCAAGTGCCCTTCGATCACGTGTAAAGGTTTTTCTGAAGCCAGACGGGCTTCTTCAACATCTTCAAGAATATACGCGTCAATACCTTTTACCAAGGCTCGCGTAATACGATCTTGTAAAGGTTCTTCTCGCCAAGAAAGATCAACGGTTTTTTCTTTGGCCGTTCCTTTTACACTTTCGGCAAAATCAAGAAGACGCTCTGTAGCATCATCACGACGGTCGAGAATTACATCTTCAACGTGTTCTAAAAGATCTTTAGGAATATCATCATAAACCTCAAGCATCGTAGGATTTACGATACCAATATTCATCCCGGCTTTAATCGCGTGATATAAAAACACGGAGTGCATCGCTTCGCGCACCACGTTATTTCCTCTAAAACTAAAAGAAACATTGCTCACACCACCACTTACATGGGCGTGCGGCAAGTTTTCTTTCACCCATTTTGTAGCTCTAATAAAGTCAAGAGCGTTGAGGCGGTGCTCCTCCATACCGGTTGCTACCGGAAAAATATTTAAGTCAAAAATGATATCCTCCGGCGGAAAGCCAACTTGATCCACAAGGATGTCATAGCTGCGCTTAACGATCTCGATACGACGGTCATAATTATCAGCCTGACCTACTTCGTCAAAAGCCATAACGATAACCGCTGCGCCGTAACGTTTTATTTTTTTTGCGTGGTCAATAAATTCGGCTTCACCCTCTTTTAAACTTATAGAATTCACAACACACTTACCTTGTACCACCTGTAAGCCTGCTTCGATAATATCCCATTTTGAACTATCGATCATAATGGGAACGCGTGAAATATCAGGTTCGGCAGCAATCAGATTTAAGAAAGTTACCATCGCCTTCTTTCCGTCGATAAGTCCGTCGTCCATATTGATATCAATGATCTGCGCACCACCTTCAACCTGATCACGAGCGATATCTAAAGCTTCGTCAAACTTTTCTTCATTAATAAGTCTTAAGAATTTTCTAGACCCAGCGACATTAGTACGCTCTCCAACGTTAACAAAGTTGCTTTCAGGTGTTACGATAAGCGGTTCTAGACCGCTCAATCTTAAGAACTTCGCCGTTTCATTCTTTTTAGCTTTATTCAAATCAGCTTCCATATTCAATCTTAATTCGTATCCGTTCGCTAGGCGTTAGTAGCCTGTGGCAACGGTCTTGGCTTATATTCTTTAACGAGTTGTGCAATCGCGCTAATGTGTTCTGGAGTGGTCCCGCAACAACCGCCAATGATGTTGATCAATTGTTTGTCTAGATATTCTTTAATCTGCGCTGCCATTTCTTCGGGAGTCTCATCATATTCTCCAAAGGCATTTGGCAGACCGGCATTAGGGTAAGCCGATATCGCAAAATTAGATTTGCCTGAAACCACTTCTAAATATGGTGTGAGTTGCTTTGCCCCTAGAGCGCAGTTGAATCCCACAGACAGTAAAGGAAGGTGACCCACTGAGATCAAAAAAGCCTCAGCAGTTTGCCCGGAAAGGGTGCGCCCGGAAGCATCGGTAATTGTACCGCTTACCATCACCGGAATTTCAATATTGCGTTCTTCTTTAATTTCTTCAATCGCAAATAATGCAGCTTTTGCATTGAGCGTATCAAAAACCGTTTCAACCAGAAGAATATCTACGCCGCCATCAATTAAAGCTTCGGCCTGTTGCTTATAAGCAATGCGTAGCTCATCAAACGAAATTGCTCTAAAACCGGGATCATTTACATCTGGAGACATACTCGCAGTTTTATTGGTAGGACCAATAGCTCCTGCTACAAATCGCGGTTTTTCTGGCTCTAGCGCAGTAAACTCAAGCGCTACTTTCTTGGCAATTTTTGCAGATTCAAAATTGAGTTCGTACACAAATTCTTCCATCCCATAATCTGCCATGGCTATGGTGGTACCGCTAAAAGTATTGGTTTCTACAATATCTGCTCCCGCCTCAAAATATTTGGCGTGTACTTGCGCGATCGCATCGGGCTGGGTGATACTCAACATATCATTATTACCCTGTACAGGAGTAGGCCAATCTTTAAAACGCTCTCCTCTAAAATCTTCTTCGGTGAACTTATAGCGTTGAAGCATGGTTCCCATTGCACCGTCTAAAATTAGAATGCGCTTTTTAAGTTCCTCTTGAATGTTATTCTTACTCATAATCATTTCCTCCAAAAGTCTTTAGACTATTACTAAGGTCTAAAAACACAACTTTCATTCTTGTATAAATCAATACTACTCTAGATCTTAGAGCAGTTTGCAAAATTAGGTTATTAAGAAAGCATATGGAAAGCCGATGAGACTTGTTTTTGTTATCTATCGCTGATGTAGCGTAGAATGTAGCACCTTCTCCGAGAGGAGGGTTGCTAAGGTTTCATCGGGTCTAATCCCTCTACCTTTCTTGATAACAGCAATAAATAATGAACTAGGATGCAAATATTGTAAATCGCATTGACAAAATGCAATTTTAAGAGCATAAATATTGTCATTTCTTAGGTCTGATTTTCGACGAAGAACGCTATAAATACGAGTAAAAAATAACTTGTATATCTTAACTAAGTTAAAAAAACCAAATAACATATTGATTTTTAGTGATTTAATTAATGATAATAAAATGTATATTTAAAAGTTAAATTTTGTTTCTTTACACTACCCAAATTCTAAGCTTATGAGCAATACAACTACCTCACAATCATCACGTTTTACCATCGTTAACTATGAGGATGCCTCTCCCGAGGTTCAGGCGATTTATGATGATACCAAACGAACGTTACAATTACCTTTTGTTTTAAATTGGTTTAAATGTCAAGGTTCAAACGCAACTTTACTTAATGGAAACTGGACCAAGCTGAAATCTACCTTGATGATGGGAGATGTGCCTAATGTTTTAAAACAGCTGATCATCTACAAAGTTTCTAAGGAGCGTAATTGTGAATATTGTGCACATGCACACGGTATTTTTGCCGACAGTCTGAGCGCTATGATTTCTGACAACCCTAGCTTTAGAGCGACAGGAGATCTTGAAAGCCCTCTTATTCCAGAAAGCTTTAAAACCGCGATCAAAATCGTGACCAAAGCTGCTTTACACGCTAATCAAATAAGCGATGCAGATTTTAAACAACTGCAAGAAGCAGGCTTTGACGAGGGTGAAATACAAGAGCTTATGGCACAGGCTGATTTAGTCAATATGCTGAATACCCTTGCCGATGTTTCAGGTATTAAAATTGACAATGAACTCATGGAAGCTCAGGCCTAATCATCTTTAGTTTTGAATCTTTCGGGCGCAAAGTATCGTATTACTTATGAAGCCTTTTCTAAATTCTCCGGAAACTTAAGTAAAGTTGAGTCGCTAGAAGAATTAGGCAAAATCATAAGTAGACATTTAAAATACCTGTTTAACTACAAGGTATTTAAAATCATGATTTTGCATGAGCAATCGCTTGCGGGGTATACCTTTCTGCCCGGCAAAACGATCACGCATCACCAGCAACAAGATCTTGAACCTTATGAGCGCCTATTACTTAAGGATAAAATTCCTTTTGTAAATTCAATTGACTCAACAGAATTACCAGAATACCTGAAAGATGTAAAACTGAATAACGGTAATTTATGGGGTTGGTTTTTAGCGTATTCTGAATATCAGATCTGTATTTCTCTTGTCTCTGATGATGACACGTATTTTAGCAGCTCAGACGTAGATATCGTTCATCTTTTAGCCGATAGTGTTGCGTCAAAATACAGACAAATCAGCCTAAGCGAGATCTTACAACAGAATAATATTCATTTGGAATCACTGGTTACAGAGATCGCTTGTAAAAACAAAGAGATCAAAGCGATTAATGACAATCAACAACTCGTCATTGAAGCACGGACGGAAGAACTTCTTCAAAAGAATAAGAAGCTTTTTGAACTTTCTAGATTGAATGCACACGATTTGAGAGAACCGCTTAGTCGCGTTTTAGGCTTACTCGAACTGGCTGAACATTTACCACAAGACGAACTGCGCTCTTCTATTTTACCTAAAATTAAAGAAGCCTCTGGGCATTTAGACCAAGTTATACAGCGCGTGGTCACTCAAAGTGAAAAAGAGCTCATCAATATTAAATCATCTCAACCCTAATGACTACAAAGCCCCTAAAAGTGATGCTGGTTGATGATCAGAAAATGGCCAACTTTATCAATAAAAAATTGATAGAGATCAGTGGTTTCTCTAGTCACATTATTGACTACACCATTCCTAATGCAGCGCTCTCAAATTTAGACAAAGATCAACCTGATCTTATATTTCTAGATTTAAACATGCCCGAAATTAACGGCTGGACGTTTTTAGATATTCTTGAAAAAGATGAGCGCCCTACGCGTGTAGTTATCGTCACTTCAAGTACGAGTAGTATTGACAAAGAAAAGGCTCAGAAGTATGCTCGGGTTATTGACTTTTTAACTAAGCCACTCACCAAGAACACCATTCTAAGCCTTAAATCTAAATTGAATCTAGCAGGGTAGACTACTCAATAGCCTGCACAACTGCTTTCTCTGCTTCTTTTCTTGATCCATCAAAACCATCTATACCACTCACCGTAGTATACTTCATCACATAGCGTTTTCCTGGGTTGATAATTTTATAGGCAGATTGACACATCATTGTCGCTTCGTGGAAACCGCATAAAATCAACTTTAATTTACCGGGATACGTATTGACATCACCAATGGCAAAAACACCGGGAATATTGGTTTGATAATCTAAGCTGTTATCTACTACAATAGCATTCTTTTCAATCTCAAGACCCCAGTTTGAAATAGGACCTAGTTTTGGCGAAAGACCAAATAAAGGAATAAACGCATCTGCTTCTACCGAAATTTGCTCTTCGTTCTTCTCTATTACCACTTCTTTAAGTTCATCTACACCACCAAGACCTACAACCTCTGCCGGCGTGATCAAGTTGATCTTACCAAGCATTTTAAGCTCACGAACTTTTTCAACAGAATCTAAAGCTCCTCTAAATTCATTTCTACGGTGTACTAAAGTTACCTCTTTTGCGATATCAGCGAGATAGATACTCCAGTCTAATGCAGAATCACCACCCCCGGCAATTACTACTTTTTTATCACGGTATACTTCAGGATCTTTGATCATATAAGCAACCCCTTTATCTTCAAACTCGTGAATATTAGGTATAACCGGCTTACGTGGCTCAAAACTTCCTAAACCACCGGCAATAGCGACTACTGGCGCCTGGTGTTTAGTTCCTTTAGTAGTAGTCACAATAAAACTACCGTCTTCTTGTTTTTCTATTGTTTCTGCACGCTCACCCAGTGTAAAACCTGGTTGAAATTGCTTTCCTTGCTCAAGAAGGTTATCTACTAATTCTCCGGCTCCAACTTCTGGAAATCCGGGGATATCATAAATAGGTTTTTTAGGATATATCTCAGCCAATTGTCCGCCTGGTTGTGCCAAGGCATCGATCAAGTGGCACTTCAGTTTTAAAAGTCCGGCTTCAAATACAGTAAATAGTCCGGTTGGTCCCGCTCCAATAATGAGAATGTCTGTTTTAATCATCTTCTTTAATCTTTGAGCCGAAGCTCATCATTCAACTTAAACTTTAATTTTTGGAAATCAATCCTTTTGTAAATTCATTGAGGGTTTCAACTTTCTCTTCAAAATCCCCTTTAATCGTTTTTCTATATTCATTCAAATTTTGAACCAAATCATCAATGTTATCGGGAATGACTTCTTCAAAAAACTGTCTTAAACGCTTTGCTGTCGTTGGCGACTTTCCGTTAGTAGAGATTGCGATTTTCACGTTTCCTTTAGTAACGATTCCGCCCATATAAAAGTCACAAAGTTCAGGTACGTCTGCGATATTGCAAAGTAAGAACCGCTTTCTAGCCGCTCTATACACACGCTGATTAACCGCAGGGCTATCTGTAGTTGCTATGACCACGTGGCGCTTTTTAAGCATAGAACGCGTAAAGCGCTTCTTTGTGATTTTTACATTAAACTTTTTTGCCATTTCTAGAGTTTCTTCTCTAAAAAAAGGCGCTACCATTTCCACAACCGCATCCGGACTCGATTTTGTCAAAAACGTGAGTTTTTCTAAAGCCACGTTACCTCCACCTACAATGAGAACCTGCAGGTTACGTACTTTTAAAAAAACCGGATATAGATTATTTCGCTCAGCAGCCATATTATGAGGTTTGCGCAAGTTCTACTTGCAAATTAAGCAATTGGGCTCTATTTCGTACCACCTCCCCAATAACAATAATTGCAGGATTGCTCAACTTTAACTTTTCAACTTCTTCCTGAATGCTATCTATCGTCCCTACAGCAACGCGTTCTTCAGGTGTCGTACCGTTCTGGATGATTGCAACCGGAATATCTTTTTTCCCGCTTTCGCGAAAAAGCTGTGTGATCTCAGGTAGTTTACTCATTCCCATCAAGATAACCACGGTGGCTGAAGACTGCGCCGCAAGCTTCACGTCATTAGATAATTTATGATGGCGGGTAGTACCCGTGATTACCCAAAAACTCTCTGAACTCCCCCGCTTTGTAAGCGGAATATTCTGATACGCAGGCACGGCTAGCGAAGAAGAAATCCCAGGAACCATAGCAACTTCGAGTCCGGCTGCTGCGGCAACCTCCATTTCTTCAGCTCCACGGCCAAAAATAAACGGATCTCCCCCTTTAAGTCGCACGACGTGACCATGACTTTTAGCTCTGGCAATGATCAAATCATTGATTTGCTCTTGCTGATAAGCATAACATCCTTTGCGCTTTCCGACGAAAATCAATTCTGCATTGTTAGCATACTCCAACAATTTTGGATTTACCAAAGCATCATACAACACCACATCTGCACTTTCTAGCGCGCGAATACCTTTTAAAGTAAACAGCTCTACATCACCGGGTCCTGCTCCTACAACTGTTAATTTGGGATTCTTAATTTGCATGTGCTAATTGATTTTTTCTGAACGCATCTACACGATCAAAAAATGCATTGGCATCAGCGATGTATGCCTCTGCAAATTCCTGTGTAGGCTCATTATTTTGTATTTGGTAAACCAAATCTGCAAACGACGTTTCAACTTTTAATACCGCATCTTCACCAAAAGTTTTGTCAAACTCAGCGATGATATTGGCTTGCGTGTTGGTTTTTACATTTTCAGACAATAGAATAGCTTTTGCCCCATTAACCAGACTTGCATAGGTATGATAAATACTATCTGCCCAATTCTTACCTTCAAAGGCTTCAATGGCGTTTCCTAACTTTTCTTTAGCCTCAAGCAGCAAGGTTTGCACAAGATCGATCACGACTCCGGCACATTCTCCTACACCAACTTCCTGAATGTATTTTTCATCATTCCCCCAGTCAACGAAGTCTGATTCTACCAGATTATCAGTTTCAGAAAGCGGCTTTAAGAAATCATAAAAATAACGCTGTCCCTTCTCATCATAATAACTCAAGAAATCCTGATTACCTGCATTTGCTTTAAAATCATCAAGAATTGCACGCAAGGCTTGTGGCCCACGTTTGCTAGGTATCTTGATTACCTTATCTGCAAAACGACCATCGCCATTTCCTAGAACTCCACCACCTAAAAGTACTTGTAGTGCAGGCGCTACCAATTTTTCTGGCGTACGTACAGACATACCTTGAAAACCTATATGAGCCATATTATGCTGACCGCAGGCATTCATACAACCACTAATTTTAATAGTGATCTCTTTATTATTTAAATACTCAGGATATTCTTCTACAAGAACATCTTCAAGCTTATCTGCGATACCGGTACTACTCGCAATCCCTAAGTTACAAGTATCTGTACCGGGACACGCAGTAATATCTGTCGTTGTTTCATATCCCGGACGGGCAAAACCTAGGTTGGCTAGTTGTGAGTAGAAGAATGGAATTGCCCCTTCCGGTATATGTCTTAATAATATATTTTGACGCAGGGTAAGTCGCAGCTCATCTCCCCCGTATTTTTTGATCAATGCCGCTAATGCACGTGCTTTTTCAGTTGAAAAATCACCCAAACGCACTTTGATTCCAATAGCGTATAGACCTTCTTGTTTCTGTTTAAACACGTTGGTTGCTTTCCAAGCTTCATAAGCTTTAACATCCTCAATAATAACTTCCGGGGCTTCGGTTAAAGGTGCTGTAACCGGCTTATCATAAGCCGAAGTATCAATCTCGTAAGTTTTATAGGATAGCGCTTTTTTCTCTTCAGCAACCAAATCCATAAACCCTTCTAAACCGAGGTCTTTAATTAAGAATTTCATACGCGCCTTAAGACGTCTTGAACGTTCTCCGTAACGATCAAACACTCGTAATACTCCTTCGATCGTTGGAATAAGTTGGTTGACCGGCAAAAATTCAGTTAAAACATCTGCGTGACGTGGTTGCGATCCTAAACCACCACCAAGCATCACTTTGAAGCCTTTTTCTCCACCTTTGATTTTTGGGATAAACCCTAAATCGTGAATGAATGTCAAAGCGGTATCATCATCAGTTGACGAAAAAGACATTTTAAACTTTCGCCCCATTTCTTGACAAATAGGATTTCTCAAGAAAAATTGAAAAGTAGCGTGTGCATAAGGTGTTGCGTCAAAAGCCTCGTCAGGATTGATTCCTGCATCAGGACTCGCCGTCACATTTCTTACAGTGTTTCCACAAGCTTCACGCAGAGTTACATCGCTCTTTTCAAGTTCTGCCCACAACTCAGGAGTTCTATCTAAACTCACATAGTGAATCTGAATATCCTGACGTGTGGTAATGTGAAGCTTTCCGCGAGAGTACTCATCAGAAACATCAGAAATACGCAACAACTGATCACTAGTCACCTTTCCGTAAGGCAATTTGATACGTATCATTTGTACGCCTTCTTGACGTTGCCCGTATACTCCACGAGCCAAACGAAGACTTCTAAAACGTTCTTCATCTATCTTCCCATCCTTAAAAAGCTTGATCTTGCGTTCTAGCTCAATAATGTCGCGTTCTACAACCGGATTTTCTATTTCTGTTCTGAAGCTTTGCATAGCTTGTATTTTTTTATTTATTTCATTTTAATCCTATCGGAAAAATAGGATTTAAGCAAAAGAGTTTCAGTTTTTACACTGCACTCTTTAATCTATTTATTATCCAATAAAGCCCACTCCTGCAGTGGTATTACTTTGCGTGTCTATCAGGATGAATGACCCGCCAGCTTTGTTATCTGCGTAATTATCGTAAAACAGATTTTTACTCAGTTTAAAATTAACCTTGCCGATTTCATTCAGTTTTAATTGGCCAGCAGCAACATCTTCCCCTGAATAATCAGTTGAAATGACAATATCTATACTGTCAATTTTAGCCAGAATACGATTGGTGTTATGCTGAATTTCATATTTCGCTCCAGGCACTAATGCTTTCCCATCCATCCAACAAACCGCTGCTTTTAGGGTTTTAGAAGATTGTGGAACTTCATCAGACTTCACTAATATATCACCTCTGGTAACATTGATATCGTCTTCTAAAGTAATGGTAACCGAGCTACCGGCAACGGCCTCGTCAAATTCTTCATTAAAAAATTCTATCGACTTAATTTTTGAAGAAGTCAGCGACGGCAATACCGTTACTGCATCACCTACTTTTAGACTGCTTCCGTAGATCTTCCCGGCATATCCTCTATAATCGTGGAACTCATCCTTTTTAGGGCGTATCACGGTTTGCACAGGAAAACGCGCCGCAGTTTTTTCTTCCTGCTCAGGTTGTAAAGCTTCAAGAAAATCAAGAACACTCTCCCCCTTGTACCAAGGCATCGCATTAGACTTCTGCGCCACGTTATCACCTTTTAGGGCACTAATAGGCACGAAAGTCACTTCTTGATCTTCATAGCTACTTTGTGCATTCAACTTTTCAAAGTCGCGTTTGATATCTTCAAAAACTTGCTGATCATAATCAACCAAGTCCATTTTATTTACCGCAACAATAACGTGTTTTACACGTAAAAGATTATTGATGAAAAAGTGACGATATGTTTGCTCGATCACTCCTTTACGTGCATCAATTAAGATGATTGATGCTTGCGCTTGAGAAGCACCGGTCACCATATTACGAGTATACTCTACGTGTCCCGGAGTATCAGCAATGATGTAACTTTTCTTTTTAGTTGAAAAATAAATATGCGCTACATCAATAGTGATTCCCTGCTCGCGCTCTGCTACCAAACCATCAGTCGCTAAAGAAAAGTCAAGATAATCGTACCCTTTCTTTCTACTGTTGCGCTCTATAGCTTCTAATTTATCATCTGTCAATGACTTCGTATCGTAAAGCAAACGCCCTATTAACGTACTTTTTCCGTCATCTACACTACCTGCTGTTGCTATTTTTAAAACTTCCATTATGCTATGCTACTCTTGCCCTTTCTAATTGAATTAAAGGAAAATTAATACCTTGTTTATGTACGTTCTAGAAGTACCCTTGTTGCTTACGCTTTTCCATTGCAGCTTCAGATCGCTTATCATCTATACGAGCTCCTCGTTCTGAAATGGTAGAAACTTTGATCTCCTTAACAATCTGCTCAATCGTATCTGCTTCAGATTCCACTGCCGCGGTACATGTCATATCTCCTACTGTTCTGAAACGCACAATACGTTCTAAAACTTCCTCATCCTCTTCTCTATACACATACTTTGATGCACTCCAGATCAAACCATCGCGCACAAAGGTTTTACGCTTATGCGAAAAATATATCGACGGAATTTCAATATTCTCTTGTTCAATATAGCTCCATACATCAAGCTCTGTCCAGTTTGAAATTGGGAACACGCGTACATTCTGTCCTATTTCTATTTTACCGTTAAGTAGATCGAATAATTCCGGACGCTGATTTTTTTCATCCCATTGCCCAAAATCATCGCGAACTGAAAAAATACGTTCTTTAGCGCGGGCCTTCTCTTCATCACGACGCGCTCCACCAATACAAGCATCAAACTTAAACTCCTCAATCGCATCAAGAAGCGTAGTGGTTTGCAGCATATTTCGGCTAGAATATTTACCGGTTTCTTCAGTTACTTTACCGGCATCAATGGCATCTTGCACATTACGCACTATAAGATCTAAACCAAGTTCTTCAACTAACTTGTCGCGAAACTCAATGGTCTCAGGAAAGTTGTGACCAGTATCTACGTGCAACAAAGGAAATGGAATTTTCGCCGGATAAAATGCTTTTTGCGCCAAACGCACTAGGGTAATACTGTCTTTCCCTCCCGAAAAAAGAAGTACAGGATTTTCAAACTGTGCGACTACTTCCCTAAAGATGTAAATAGCCTCACTTTCTAATGCATTTGTTTTTAAAATCTTGCTCATGCTCTACTCTTTTTAAGCGTGTAAACCACACTCCCTGTTTTCCAAAACTTTTGTTGGATCAAAATATTTATGTTCATTTGGCAGCTTATGCCCCTCCAAATACGTATCTAATTGCTCATCACTGTAATAGTAAAACGGACTCACTTTCAGCACTCCGTCTGCTCCTAAACTCAGGATATCAAGATTATCTCTATGTGCCGTTTGCCCTTTACGCAGGTTTGTAAACCACACATCAGGCTTATGAACCGCCATTGCTCTTTTAAAAGGCTCAAGCTTTACTTGCTCTGTAAAAATTTTGTGCTTTGGGTCATCAATCTGCGGAATTCCCAAAACCACATCTCTATGCGCCGAAGTTTGCTTAGGAACATAAAGATCAACGTTCAAAGCCAGCAAATCGATCACTTCCTCTGCGTGTCTGTACGTGTTAGGGGTATTATACCCCGTATCACACCAAATCACAGGAATATCTCTTTTAGCCTGAGTTGCAGCATATAAAATCGCTGCCTCGTAAGGTCTAAAATTGGTAGTCACCACTGCATTCGCAGCATTATCAACTGCCCATTGCGCAATCTCAACCGGTGACTTTTGTTTTAACTCGGCATTGAGTTTTTTTATTTCTTCTGCTGAATAACTCATTATTTTCCCCATTTAATTGTATTCCAGATACGCTCGTGAAAAAAGTATAAAACCATTTTTGTCACAAGTTCAACAGCTCCAATCGAAAAAGCCAGCGATAATGTCCCGGTGATTACCCAAGAAATCAAAACCGTATCTATCGTACCTACAACTCTCCAACTAATCGATTTTACTATACTGCGTAGCGGCTTCTCTGATGAAGCGTCTTTTTCATAAGAAGCTTTCTGAGGCTTCTCTGCGTGACTCTGGTTATACACTTGATCTAATATCATATTACAACTCCTATTCAGTTATATTTAAATCCTATCGGAATAGTAGGATTATAAAGCAAAAGTATATCTACTTCGCTTCTTGACCAAATCTTTTGGCGTTTTTTTGAAATTTTTAAGTGATTTTCAGCATTTAAGCTAATTCTTCGGAATTACTCAGCAATCAGGTCTGCAAGCGTGTTTTTATTCAATACTGCCAGATTGCTGTCTCTCAATTGCACCATCAAACTGTGTACAGAACACGTGGTTTCATCAGGGCAATCATCGCATTTTTCATAGAAATTAAGGCTTACACAAGGCACCATCGAAACCGGCCCCTCAAGTATACGCATCACTTCAACCATTTTGATTTCTTCAGGTTGTCTGCGCAAATAATAACCGCCGCCTTTTCCTTTTTTGCTTCCCAAAAAACCGGCTTTACGTAATGTAAGCATGATACTCTCTAGAAATTTCTGAGAAATATTTTCGCTTTTAGCAATAGCTCCTATCTGCACAGGATCTTCTCCCTTATGCTTAGCAACATAAGCTAATGCTTTTAGGCCGTATTTGGTCTTTTTTGATAACACGGCCTAAAAGTATGCAAAATTGTTAGAAATCTATGCGTTCAATGCTTGATCAAGATCGGCGATCACATCTTCTACATGTTCTAGACCGACAGAGCAACGCACCAAACCGTCAGTGATGCCTACTTCAAGCCTGTCTTCTTCTGCCAGTTTACTGTGTGTTGTGGATGCAGGATGCGTCACAATGGTACGCGTATCACCTAAATTCGCAGAAAGCGAACACATTTTAATTGAGTTTAAAAACTTACGGCCTGCATCGATTCCGCCTTTGACTTCAAAAGCAACAATGTTTCCGCCGTGACGCATTTGTTTTTTAGCCACCTCATACTGCGGATGCGACTTTAAGAACGGATATTTCACCATATTCACTTTGTCGTGCCCTTCTAAAAATTCGGCTACTTTTAATGCATTTTCGCAGTGGCGATCCGCTCTCACATGCAAGGTTTCCAGGCTTTTTGAAAGTACCCAAGCGTTGAAAGGAGACAAAGCCGGACCAGTATTGCGTGAAAACAAATAGATCTCTCTAATCAAATCGGCACGGCCCACACTCACGCCACCTAACACACGGCCTTGACCATCGATCATCTTTGTTGCAGAATGAATGACGATATCCGCACCAAATTTGATAGGTTGTTGCAAATAAGGAGTTGCAAAACAGTTATCAACCACAAAAATGAGGTTGTGCTTCTTGGCAAGATTTCCCAAATGCTCGAGATCTAAAACGTCGCAACCCGGATTTGTAGGCGATTCTACGTAAAGAATTTTAGTTTCCGGCTTAATTAGGCTTTCGACTTGATCTACTTCGTCCACTTTGAAATACGAGGTTTCAATATTCCATTTTGGGAGGAATTTTGTAAACAAAGAATGGGTTGAACCAAATACCGATCGGGCCGACACAATGTGATCGCCACTATCAAGCAAGGCAGCAAATGTTGAAAAAACCGCTGCCATCCCCGTCGCAAATGCATAACCGCTTTCGGCTCCTTCCATCTTGCAAATTTTATCTACAAATTCGCTGGTGTTAGGATTGGTAAAACGGCTGTAAATATTACGCTCCTTTTCTTCTGTGAAGGAAGCACGCATATCTTCAGCATCTTCAAATACAAAACTTGAAGTCAAATAAAGAGGCACAGAATGCTCTAAAAATTCGCTTCGGTTCAATTGCGTGCGTATCGCTTCGGTTTCAAAATGTTTACTCATTGTATTTAGATGTTAGACTTTAGACGATAGATTTGAGATGACTTTTATGCTCAAATGCGTTGTTTAAAATCTGATATTGTTTTCTTAGTAATTAGGAGGTTCAAAATTCAATAGCTGTCTTACACTTCTTTCCTCTCTACTCTTATTTCTTTATTCTAAAATCTCATGTCTTAGATCTCAGATTTACTCCACTTCTTCCCCGTTTAAAAACACTTTATAGGTAACCTTAACACCTGCCTGTAGTGTGATAGAAACCGAACAGTATTTTTCAAAACTTAGTTGGGCTGCGCGCAAGGCTTTTGCCGGCGGAATATCACCCTCAAGATACACGTACACTCGCATCGCACTAAAGGGCTTTGCCTGACCTACCTCCTTACGGTCTCCCTCAACTTCTACGTGATACGCGTCAATCTCAAGTTTTTGCTTTTTTAAAATCGAAATAATATCGATCGCACTGCAACCGCCAACGCCCATCAACAAAAGCTCCATCGGGCTGCTGCCTTTTACTTCATCTACAGTTTTATTATCGATCATTACCGAATTGCCTGAAGCACCTTTAGCTTCAAACAGATAATCGTTGTTTTTACGGTCGAGTGTAACTTTCATTTTATTTATTATTATTTCTATTGCTATTAACTATTCCGTTCTGCGAGTTTTAAAATATCTCCAAAAACCCCACGTGCTGTAACTGCTGCACCGGCACCGGCTCCTTGAATCACCAGCGGATTTTCGCCATAAGATTCGGTATAAATCTCAAAAATACTGTCGCTGCCTTTTACCTGGCCTAAAGCGGAGTTTTTTGAAACGGTCACCAATTTTACTTCGAGCGTACCGCCGTCTTCCTGAGATAAATCTCCGTAAAGGTCGCCAACATAACGCAGAACTTCGCCTTCTTTTAAGGCTTTTTTACGCGCTTCAAAAACCGGGTCTAACTCTTTTAATCTTCCTAAGAAATCTGAAGCGGCTCCTTCACGCAATGGCTCCGGAATTAAATTTTCGATCTGCACATCGCTAAATTCTTTATGCAAGTCCAGTTCCCGAGCCAAGATCAATAATTTACGACCTACATCATTTCCGCCCAAATCTTCACGCGGATCAGGCTCTGTAAACCCTTTGTCAATCGCTTCCTGTAGCACCTCTGAAAAAGATTTATCTTCCACAGAAAAGGTGTTGAACAAATAACTTAACGAACCACTAAATACACCCTTAATACGTGTAATGTTATCTCCGGAAAGATGTAATAATCTAATCGTGTCAATCAAAGGAAGTCCCGCTCCTACGTTGGTTTCATACAAATAGCGCTTGTTGTTTTCATCCAACACCCGACGCAATTTTTGGTAAAAATCAAACTCCACCGTATTGGCGATCTTGTTTGAAGAAACCAAGTCAAAACCATTTTTAGCTAGATCAATATAGTTTTTAATAAATACAGCACTCGCCGTATTATCGATCGCGATCAAGTTGGCCAGATGATTCGCTTTCGCGAAAGCGATAACCTCTTGAATCCCACCTTCTGTAGCTTGAGCATCAAAATCAGTTTTCCAGGATTCTGAAACGCCGTCTTTGTCGAACAAAATTTTCTTTGAATTGGCTACCGCGAAAATATTAAGCGCGATGCCTTTGCGGTCTTGAATAGCTGCCGCCGAAGCAACGATCTGGTCAATCAAAGTTCCGCCCACCAAGCCGTGACCGAAAATCGCAATATTGATCTTTTTAGCAATCCCAAAAATCTCACCGTGCACCACATTTAAAGCTTTGGTCAATTGCGGTTTGCGCACCACTACACTCACGTTTTTACCGGTCACCGTGTTGTTAAATAATAACGGCACAATTCCGTTTTTGATAAGTTCGCTATACGGTTTATGGAAACTGCTCAAATCCTGCCCTACGATTGAGATCACCGCAACTTCATCAATAATTTCGATACGGTTTACATCCTGATTCTGAAAATCGGCTTCAAACTCAAAACGCAAAGCGGAAATCGCCAATTGCGCTTGTTTTGCTTCAACCACAAGACCAATGCCGCGCTCAGAAGAGCCCTGCGCAATGATGCTCACACTCACACCGCTGTTTCCAAGAGCTCTAAAAATACGCGCATCAACCCCCACTTTTCCAAGGAGTCCGCGTCCTTCTAAGTTTATCAGCGCCATTTCGCTTAAAACAGAAAGCGATTTAATTCCTTCTTTTTCTTCTTGAGCAGTAATCAAAGTTCCGCTGTCATCTGCGTTGAAGGTATTTAAAATACGCAGTGGAATATTCTTTTCAATTAATGGAATAATCGTCTTTGCATGCAACACAGAAGTCCCAAAATTGGCAAGTTCGTTTGCCTCGCTATACGTCAATCGCTCGATCTTCTGTGCTCCGGGAACCAAGTCTGGATTTGCTGTGAAAATTCCGTCAACGTGCGTGTAGTTCTGAAGTTCGCCGGCATCTAAATAATTAGCAAGCAACGAAGCGGTATAATTGCTTCCGTTACGGCCCAACGTGGTCGTTTGATTATTATCATCACTGGCGATAAAACCGGTTACAATATTAACCGTATCGCCGTTATATTTAGTGAAGTGTTTTACCACTTGCTCTTTAGAAAGCTTGTCGTTAGGCTGCGCGTTACCAAAAACTCCGTTGGTTTTTATAAGCTTACGAGAATCTGTAAACTGCGCCTTTATACCTTCTTTTTGCAATAAATGTGTCACTGTTTTTACCGAGATCAACTCCCCAAAAGACAGCACCTCATCTTTCACCTTTTTACTGTAATCGCCTAAAAGTGCGACGCCATCAAAAAGACGCTGCAGCTCTGAAAATTCTTCGGAAAGATCAACATCGAAGTCACTTTGCTGATATGACTTGAATGCTTCGATCTGATGTTTATAGGCTTGTCCTGAAGCTGCTGCTTCGAGAATTGCTTCCAACTCATCGGTGGCGCCACCACGCGCAGAAAGCACAGCAGCGATATGTTCGCCGTTGGCTACTTTCGATTTAATAATATTTAAAACCGTGTCTAGACCTTTTCCGTTTGCGAGAGATTTCCCACCGAATTTCAAGATCTTCAGCTTTGCTGTATCTTCTCTAAACACCGGATACAACAACTGCTCAAGCTGCTCAAATTCGATCAAAAAAGCATCGTGACCGTGCACCGAATGAATCTCTCCATAAGTCACATTGTTTTTGTGTTGTGCCAGTTGCTTGTAGGTCTCTCTGTTCTCCGCAGGCGTAAAAAACAAATCAGAATCCACACCAATGATGTGAATATTTGCCTCAACCGTACTCAGAATTTCATTGAACCCTTCACGACCACGCGTCACATCAATCGTCTTTAAAAGCTGATTCATCAACTTATAAGCAGAAACCTGAAAGCGATCTTTCAGTTTATGGCCATGATGATCTAACCAACTCTCTACATTGAAAATATTGAGATCCTCATTGGTACTGCGCTGAAATTTATTCTTGAACGATTCCGGTGTGCGGTAACATAGCATCGCGTGCATACGCGCATCGTGAACCGGCTGTGAAGAATTATTCAATATTTGTTCTTGAATCTGGCAGTTTGCAATAAGCCAATCGGTAGATTTCCAATCGGAAGCCACAGGAATAAAATGCGCGGTGATTGCCGGCTGAAGCGTGAGCATTTCCCAGCCGATGCCACCTCCCAGAGAACCACCAATAATTGCAAAAAGTGATTCGATCTCAAGAAGCTCTAATCCTTTTAAGAAAGCACGGGCAACATCTTGCGCAACAAATTCTTTATAGTTTTCGATCAGAAAACCATCATAACCATTACCGGGAATATTGAAGGAAAGTATGCTGTATTTGCGCGTGTCAATACACTTATCATCACCAATGATCTCATTCCACCAGCCGTCTGGACCGCTGACGTGAGAATTACCTGTTAAGGCGTGATTTACCAGAATTACAGGAGCTTCACCCAATTGTTGACCAAAGGTTTCATAGCTCAATTGCAAATCCAATTGATAACCCGATTGGGTTGTAAAATTTTCTATTTTCAGTTTTTGTAACATAATAATCTATCGTGGCTTTAGCCGCAAAACCGAAAAATGAAAGCAAGAAAGTGGTGAGGAAAATATCCTTTTGCGTTATCTATTCTGCAAAAACAGATAGAATGTAGCACCTTCTTTCGAGAGAAAGGGTTGCTAAGGCTTCATCGGGTCTATTCCCTCCGCCTTTCTTGATAACATCTCAGTACGTGTTTGAACTTTGTGAGCGCAAAGATTGCAAAACGTTTTAAAGATATGCAAGTAAAACACGGCAATTTTTTAAAGGGTCATAAAAAATCATAAGATTTCAAAACCCGTTTTGTAATATCTTCTAAAGTTATACATTTGTCCTCTCAAAAGAGGAAAGATTTGACTGATTGCAACCTCTTATGCTGAATCATCAGCGTAAAAAAATGCTAAAGGCAGTACTTACTACCATTTATCAGGCATTCGTCAAATCCTTTTGTATTAAAATTTCATCCCACTGGCGGGAATCAAAAAAATGCTGAAATGGCTTACCTATTTACCTCAGAAAGTGTGTCTGAAGGGCACCCTGATAAAATCGCAGATCAAATAAGCGATACTTTACTCGATAATTTTTTAGCTTTTGACCCTGAATCAAAAGTTGCTTGCGAAACCCTTGTTACAACTGGGCAAGTGGTGCTTGCGGGAGAAGTAAAAAGCGACACGTACATCGATGTGCAAAACATTGCACGTGGCGTGATCAACGATATTGGCTATACTAAAGGCGCGTATCAATTTAGCGGCGACAGCTGTGGTGTTATTTCTTTAATTCACGAGCAATCACAAGACATCAATCAAGGGGTTGATCGCGCTTCTAAAGAAGAGCAAGGTGCCGGCGATCAAGGGATGATGTTTGGTTACGCAACCAAAGAAACCGAAAATTATATGCCGCTTGCGCTTGACATTTCGCATCGCATTATGATTGAATTAGCTAAGCTGCGTAGAGAAAATAAAGACATCACTTATCTGCGACCTGATGCAAAAGCACAGGTAACGATAGAATATTCTGATGATAACGTGCCTCAAAAAATCGTAGCTATTGTAGTTTCTACACAGCACGATGAGTTTGATGAGGATGAAAAAATGCTGGCTAAGATCAAAGAAGATATTATTTCGATTTTGATTCCGCGTGTTAAGAATGATCTACACCCGGAGCTTGCCAAGCTTTTTAATGACGATATTATTTACCACATTAACCCAACCGGAAAGTTTGTAATTGGTGGTCCTCACGGAGATGCCGGACTCACCGGACGTAAGATCATCGTTGACACGTATGGCGGAAAAGGCGCTCACGGTGGTGGTGCATTTTCAGGAAAAGACCCTAGTAAAGTAGACCGTTCTGCGGCATACGCATCGAGACATATAGCAAAGAATCTTGTTGCTGCCGGTGTTGCTGATGAAGTGTTAGTTCAGGTTTCTTACGCGATTGGTGTTGTTGAACCTACTTCGATTTTTGTCGATACTTACGGAACTTCTAAAGTTGAATTGAGCAATGGCCAAATTGCTGCAAAAGTACGAGAGCTTTTTGATATGCGTCCTGCGGCGATTGAAGACCGTTTAAAACTGCGCAATCCTATTTATAGAGAGACTGCGGCTTACGGGCATATGGGCAAAGATCCTAAAACTATCACTAAGGTTTTTGAAAGTCCGTACAGCGGTCGAATCGAGAAAGAGGTTGAACTTTTTACCTGGGAAAAACTAGACTATGTAGATCAGGTTAAGGAAGCCTTCGGTCTATAGACGTTATCAAAATACTAAACCCTTAAAAATGCCACTTACAACGAGTGGCATTTTTTATTTTTACGGGACATCTAAATGTATACTATGGCACTTTTACTCATCAGAAATAATAAAGATTATCAACCGTGGATCGAGGCTTTACACAAGGCCGATCCTTCTATTGAAGTGGTTACCCCGGAAACTATTAAAGATCCCGCAGATGCGAAGATGGCGATTACCTGGAAAGCACCAAAAGGCAGTTATGCTAAGTATCCCAACTTAAAAGTAATAGGTTCTATGGGCGCCGGTGTTGACCACCTATTTGAAGATGAGTCGCTACCTAAAGATGTAATCCTTACCCGCGTGGTAGACGATAAATTGGCAAGTGATATGCAAGAATTTGTCGCTGCCCTTTGCCTAAATCACATCAGAAATTTAAAAACTTACGCTCGGTTACAGAAAGAAAACACCTGGAAACCTACCGACTATAAGCGTGCAAAAGATGTTACCGTAGGAATTTTAGGCTTCGGCACTTTAGGGCAAGCCGTGGGGTCTATGCTGAAAGCAATCGGGTTTAATGTAATCGGCTGGTCTTCTTCAGCAAAAAGTGTTGACGGTATTAACAGCTACACTGAAGATGAACTCAACACTTTTCTTTCAAAATCTGAGGTTTTAGTATGTTTGCTTCCGTTGACAGAAAGTACCAAGGGAATTTTGAATGAAGATTCATTCAATAAACTACCACAAGGTGCTTACCTCATCAATGTTGCACGCGGCGGTCATCTTGTAGATAATGACTTGATCGAAGCATTAAATAGCGAACACTTAAGTGGAGCAGCGCTAGATGTTTTTCATAACGAACCTTTACCTGAAGAACATCCTTTTTGGCAACAGGAAAATATTATCATTACTCCGCATATTGCAAGTATGAGCAATGCCGCTTCGGTATCTGGTCAGGTAGCTGAAAATTACCAACGTATGCAAAATGGGGAGGAATTATTGAACCAAGTTCAGGCTAAAAAGGGGTATTAACAAACTCTTAAATCAGGCTTTTTTCCGTTAAAAGCTGCAAAATTCCATTAAAACCGGGTTAAAAACCTCGGTTTCAGGTCTACTTCCCAGTACCTTGTATTCACTAAAAATCAAAAATTATGGATCAAGCAAAGTATGATCAAATGGAAACGATGCTTCATAAATTGGAAGATATTAAGAACAGCCAAGAAAGCATCATCGATAAAATTAACCACGTAATCACAGATCTTTTCCAAAATCCGGACAAGGATTTAGAAAAAGCAATGGAAGATGCGCATCAAAAAGCATCAGATAACGTTGAGAAAATCGCAGAAGCGACAGAAGAGTACCAAATGAAAATGAATAAACTTGAACAAGCGTAACCGTTTGTAGAAATTTAATAAAATTAAAAACCCGAAGCTTTACAGCTTCGGGTTTTGTTTTAAACACAATAAACATAAGTATAGCTTGCGCTATAAATTATACTTTACCGAAAGCATCACAATACGCGGCATCACAAAATACTCGGTAGTGGTACTGAAGGTTTCATTAAAACTGTCATTATTTAAAGAATCTACATTGAATAAGTTGGTTCCATCCAACCTAAATTCCCATTTACTTTCCGGTTTTTGATAGCGTAAACTGGCCTCAAAAAAGGAATATTCATTTTGTACGGTATCGTCTTTATCATAATAATTGTAATAACTCCAGTCTGCCGTAAGCGTAAATCCGTTTAAGAATTTCACATCCATATTGGCAAACGGGCGGTCTGTATAGAACACGCGATCGCTGTTTCCGTTTTGATAATTATTGATGCTTCGGTTGTAACCCACTTCAAAATTGGGTGCGTTTTTAAAATTGGTTTCCACGCTTCCTTGATAATTCTGTGTAAAATTTTGTGACAGCGTAGGCTGTGCATTGATGATGTTATTCAATTCGCTGTACGAAACATTCGCACTCAAGTTGGCCTTCCATTTTCTAAAAGTCTTTTGAAAACGCCCATTAGCACTCAACACCTCATCTACAAAATTGCTATTGATAGGCGACGAAGCCTGGTTGATCTGGTCTATCGCAGTACTCGTTTTGATCGCATCAACCCGCTTAGTATAACTTACACCTCCGTTCAGGTTGGTGAAGTTGAACATATTAAAATTAAAATAATTCAACCGAGCGGTATGAAAAATCGCATTCTCAATATTTCGGTTACCGCGAAACATCTGATTGTAGTTATTAAACACATAACCTTCAGCGAAATTATTGACGTCCGTATAATCTGCAGTCATCTGATAATTGAGGCGCAAACTTTCGCTTTGCTTAAACTCGGCGATCGCATAAAGATCAGGTAACAGCTTCCACTCATTCTCGCTGGTTTCAATTCCTAATTGCTCAGAAGCTACATTGTAGTTGTGCAAAGTCACTCCCGGTGTAAAGGTGAAAATCCCGGTTTTAAACTTGTAGTGCGCTCCTAAAAACACATCGCTAAAGCGATAGACAACATCGTTATTTAAGCTTTCATCGGTGAACGCATTTTGATTTCCGTTATCAAGAATCTGAAAGATAGCCGAGTTGAAATCCTGGCGACTTTGGGTAGTTCCTAAAGTTAGGTTCAGGTTACTTTTGTCGTTGATCACATAATAGTAATCAATCTTACTGTCCAGTTTATTGGTCTCGATCATTTTATCCTGATTGATATTGAATCGATCCTGATCAGTATCTAAAGGTAAAATCTGTGCAAAAGGTTGCTGCGTCACGATCGCCTGATAAAACGGATCTTCTTTTTGATACAAATGCTGCACAAAACCGGCAAAAATATTCTTCTCATTCAGCGTGTAATACGCGTTAAGGTTTTGATTTAGACTGAACGGATTGTTGTCTTTATTCTCGTCGATCGGGTTGTTAGTCACGCCATTCTCATCTGTAAAAACGGAGAGTGCATCGGTCAATTCTTCTTGTTGGGACTTTTTTGCAAGCACATCATAATCTAACTGAAGCTTATCGCTGGGTTTGTAAATCGCACTGAATTTTGCCATCCCCAATTGATTGCTTTGATTGCTGTTTTGAGTATTTACCTCGGTTGCACCGGTAGCAATATAGTTGCGTAAGCTACGCTGAATAAAATCTGTTGAATTATCACTGAAGAGTAAAAATCCGCTTAAATCCAACGCATCTGAAGCTTCATAACTGAAGTTTGCCGCACCAAAATTGGTTTTGATCTCATTGGCTCTATTGTTTTGAGAAACCAAAAATCCGAGTCCGCTATCTGAAATATTAAACGAAGTTCCGCCACGGGAATTGAAATTTCTGAATCCACCGGTGAAGTTGAAATAATCCCTAAACGTAAACGGTACATCGCCGGTATTGTTAGAATTGCCGATCAGGTTGATGCTTCCTTTAGGACTGTAGTAAAACAATTTGGCACTGCCCAGATAACGCGTTTGTTCGCCATCACCGATTCCGCCTTGTAGCTCTCCAAACCAGAAATTCTTTTTACCCTCTTTCAGTTTAAGATTGATCGCAACATTATCTTGATCGTTACCCAAACCGCGCATTTGATCGACTTCGTTGTAATTTTTAAGTACTTCAACCTTTTTCAATGCGTCGGCAGGAATGTTTTTGGTGGCCAATTTAGAATCTCCGTCAAAAAAGTCCTTCCCCTCGATCATAACTTTAGAAACGGTTTGCCCTTCAACCTCGATCTCACCATCATCGGTCACCGTTACCCCGGGAAGTTTTTTAAGTACGTCTCCTAATTTCTGCTCGGTTCCGTTAGTGAAACTGTCCGTATTATAAACGATGGTATCACCACGAACCACCACCGGCATTTCGTAAACGATCTCTACATCATCCAGCTGATTTTCTGCTGGAAACAGAACAAAATCCAATGAGATGTCGTCAGCTCCGGGTGCAATATCAAGCTCTTGCGTAGTAGGCGCCAGCCCTAAAAAGCTCGCTACTAAAGAATATTTTGCCCCTGTAGGAAGGTTGAATTGATAGCGCCCTTGAGTGTTTGAGATCGCATAAGACTCCATCTCTCCGGTATCGGTGCGGGTAGCGATCACATTAGCTAGTTCTAGCGGAGTACCAATACTGTCTTTAACCGTACCACTCACACGCACGCTCTGCGCAGAGATTGAAAGGCTAAAGCCCATAACTAAAAATAAAATGTATTTCATAAAGGTTAGTTGTTGTTTTTAGGTTGAATTTTGGGTTTTTATCCGCGACCACCGGGACCACGACGTCTACCGTTGCCAAAGCGCTCTGCCATTTCTTTAGTTTTCTCGACAACTATTTCTTGATATTCTTCACGAGAAACTTCATCGCCTTTTTTAGGCTTTTCAATAGCAAGACCTTCTTTAGGATTGATCACGATTTTGTTGCATAAGATCACCGTGCGGCCGGCACTCACTTCAAGAATCAACCCTGGAAGTCCCCAATATTCATCAGGACCTTGACTTACGGGAATTTGCGGCGTATACCAAGCGGTGATCACTTCTTCTTTTGGTGAGGTTTCTGTCGTATCTGCCTCTGCACCGGGACGCGGCGGACGCATAGCTTCAAAAGGACTGGTTTCTATTTTACGTACAGCGGTCGCCTTAAAAGCCGCATACTGGCCAATCATTTTGCTCTCTTTCTCTAACTTCCAATCTAGCTTGTTTAACGTATCTTTTACCAGAAAAGATTTGCCCATCAAGTCGTTTTCACGCGCATAGGTGTCTTCAGCAATGTTTTTATAGATTCCGCCTTGTGCAAAACCACCACCCATAAAACGCATACCACCACCGGCTCCGGGCGCTTCAAGTTTTTCCTCTTCCTCGTAAATAGACTCGTCTTTAGTAAACGTAAGCGTGAAGGTTTTTTCCAGACGGCTTTTCATGCGCTCGGCAAATTGCTTTTTCATTTGCTCGCTCATCTCGCGACCACCAAAGTTTTCAAAATCAAAAGATGTTTTAGATTGGTAAGTGGCTACCCCTCCGTCAAATTGTTGCGCATTAATCGCACTAGTCATTAAAGCTAGCGCCAAAGCCAGAAATAAAGATTGAAGTTTCATAAGTCAAATAGTTTATCGCTTTTTGACTTCTCTGCGCTTCAAAGGTTTAACGGCCAAAAAGATTTTATCCACCTATTTTTATGGTAAAGCTTTTACCATCTTCCCGAGTGCTGCTGTTACGCTCAATCCACTCTTTCATCTTCTCATCCTGAATGGTTTTCATTTCGGCTTCGCCTACTACTTTACCATTTTCAGGAGCTTTGATCTCGATTTTTTCTTCGGGATTGAGCACGATCTGACTGCATAAAATTGTTTGGTCTCCGTCTTGCACTTCCAGGATTAGACCCGGCAATCCCCAATTCATACCAGGACCGTGGCTCACAGGGATTTGCGGCGTGTACCATACCGTCACGGTTTTAGTAAACGAAGTGTCTACCGTTTTCATACTTTCTGAAGAAAATGTCTGACTGTTTACCTCCTCGATACGGGTAGCTTTAAAGCAAGTGTAATCCCCAATGGATTTTGTCTCTTTCTCCAGTTTCCACTGAGGTTTTGATAAGCTGTCTTTTACCAAAAAGATTTTTCCCAATACATCTTCTTGACGCTCGTAACGTTGCGCTGCAGTGTTTTTGTAAAGAATATCGCGACTCTGACTTATTTTAATCTGTATGCCGCTAGAGGAAGCCACATCAGGAGCAGCTAATTTTTCCTCCTCCTTATACAAAGACTCGTTACGGTTAAAAGTAAGCGTGTAGGTTTTTTCAAATTGCTTTTTGAGTTGGGCTGCAATTTGCTCCTGCATCGCATCGGTCATATTTTCCCCATTCATTTTGAGATCGACCTTGCGTCTGCTTTTATAAGTCGCAACCCCTTGAAAGTCTTGTGCCATTAAGGCTTCCGCGAAAGCAAGAAAAAAGACAACGATAGTTAAAAATTTAATGTTCATAACGGTTTGATTTGTGATTGATTAATCTTTATAGCTTTCAATAAATTGAACTAAGCTTTCTGTAACTTCTGAAATTCTTTTCTTTAAATCTTCGAGTTCTTTAGTGTTTCCTTTAAGAGATGCTGACATTCCTTTTAAAGTCTTCCCCTTTAATGATTTTTCCTCTACAAATTCTACAGAAAGTTGAATGTCGCGTGCAAGTAAAGAGTCTTTCTCAAACTCCTGTAACATTAACTCCCAGTCTAAATTTCGTAATTCTTCCAGATCATCTGTTGAGATATCTAGTTTAGAGGTATGCACTTTCCACTTTGATTGGGTTGAATCTGAATATGATGCGGTTTTAATAGTCCAAGATGACTTTTGATTTTGACCGTAAGTAAACATGCAAATACTTAGAAAAATGGTAGTGAATAGAGTTTTCATCTTCAATTATTTAAATTCAACTCAAAATTGAATATTTGTTCATTTTAAAAGCGTTAACCACTGTTAACGAGTGTTAACCGTAGAAACTGTTCTGAGAATTTGAATTTACATTTGAATTATGAAAAATAGACGCTATAGTATACTCATCTATTTTATTAGTGCGGTAATACTCATTACACTTTCCATTCAGTTTTACTGGAATATCAAAAATTATGAAACTGAACGCTTTAGACTAATTGATGAAATGCAGGCAAGTCTTGATAATGCGGTTGATAACTACTACACTATCTTGGCTCAAAATAACACCGTTGGTTTTTTTCTAGATCAGAAAACCGCTCCTAAAAATGCATTAACAAATCAAATGGATAGTCTTATAAAACGTATTGACCTTAGCAGTCAAGGGTTTAAAGGCTTAGATAGCCTGGATTCAAAAAAGATAAAAGGAATCAAAGTTTTACGTGGGACTGCCATAGACAGCTTTATTCAGATAGAGGATTCAGTCTCAGAATTAGACAGTCAAAAAGCAATTGATTCTTTAATCATAACAGCCAAAAACTTACAAGCCAATGATAGTATTGAAAAAAATCCTTGGTCTATTTTCACCTCAAAAGTGGTCATCTCAATTACCGAAGATACCATTCAAATGAAAAAAATGGATAGTCTTCTCAATATTGAGTTAATGCGCAGAGACATCAATATTGACAAATCCTTAGAGTTTGTAAATTCCAACGGAAAAAAACAAACAACACTTGAGGACATAAAAAGTCGTGCAGGTCAAAGCACATACTCTACAAGTAGCCTACTCCCCAAAGGCAGTTCGCTAAATTTGTATTTTACAAATTACAAAGCTACTCTGTTCAAAAGGATTCTAGGTGGAGTTATCTTATCGACAGTTTTAATCGCTTGCGTCATTGCCTGCCTCCTGTTTTTACTTAAGATCATCAACCGCCAAAAACAACTCGCCGAAGTTAAAAACGACCTTATCAGCAACATCACACACGAGTTTAAAACGCCTATCGCGACCATAAGTGTCGCCCTCGAGGGAATCAAAAATTTCAATCGTGAAAATGATCCCGTCAAAACCGGCAATTATGTGAATACTTCCACCGCCCAACTCGACAAACTCACGATGATGGTCGAAAAACTTTTAGAAACCGCCACCTTAGATGGTGAAGAGCTCGCACTCAACAAGGAAGAGATCAACCTAAATGAGATCCTGGAAAATTTGGTTCAAAAGCATCAAACCCTTGCTCCTGAGAAAAGCATTCGTTTTACAGCTTTACGAGAAAACAATTGGATTTTGGGTGATGCTTTTCATCTGGATAACGCCTTGAACAACTTACTGGATAATGCCGTGAAATATGGCGGTGATACTATTCTGGTTGAGTTGGAAAATCTATCCTCACAAATTGAGATACGAATTACAGATTCTGGAACTTCATTAAGCAAAGCCGAAGCAAAACAAATCTTTGAGAAATTCTATCGCGTTCCTAAAGGGAATACGCACGACGTGAAAGGCTTTGGGATCGGACTCTATTACACTCAGAAAATTATTGAAAAACATGGCGGAAGCATCGATGTTTCTGTAACTTCTCAAACCACTTTTAAAATCGAATTGCCCCATGCCTAATACAACCCATTTACTTTTAGCCGAAGACGAAGCTGCGCTGGGACAAATCGTAAAAGAGAGTCTGGAAACCCGCGAATTCACTGTAGACCTTGCCGAAGATGGAGAAAAAGCACTAAGACTTTTTGAGCAAAATAGCTATGATGCTTTGGTACTCGATGTGATGATGCCCAAGAAAGATGGTTTTACTTTAGCTAAAGAGATCCGAGCAAAAGATGACAGCATTCCTATAATATTTCTCACCGCAAAATCACAAACCAGCGATGTTGTAGAAGGCTTTAGCATAGGCGGAAATGACTACCTGAAAAAACCTTTTAGTATGGAAGAATTGATCGTGCGTATTCACAATCTGGTCGCACGTAAAAAACTCCAATCACAATCTGAAGTGCTGACTTTAGGTGAGTATCAATTTAACTTCCCAAAACAAACCTTACAGTTTCAAACCGAAGAACCGGTTTTGCTCACCCACAGGGAAGCGCATTTGTTATTTCATCTCATCAAAAACAAAAATCAAGTACTCGATCGCAGCCTCATTCTAAACAAACTTTGGAATTCAGACGATTTCTTCGCAGCACGCAGTATGGATGTGTTTATTTCGAAACTGCGCAAAAAATTATCAAAAGACGAGCGTATTCAAATCATAAACGTGCGAGGTTTTGGTTATAAACTTACGTGTTGATTGCAGGAAACTACCTCAGGCAAGCTCAAAATATCTTTGTTAAAAGCAA
Organism: Leeuwenhoekiella palythoae; assembly: GCF_020310025.1. Lineage (GTDB taxonomy): Bacteria > Bacteroidota > Bacteroidia > Flavobacteriales > Flavobacteriaceae > Leeuwenhoekiella > Leeuwenhoekiella palythoae. The sequence goes on along the minus strand of NZ_CP084318.1, from coordinate 2,191,895 downwards.
ATTTTCAATTTTGAGTTTAACCTCAAAGTGTAAAACCTTTTAGCGGTGCCAAAGATATAGACCTTTCTAAAACAGCATTATTTTGTATTTTTCAAGAATGCGGAACGTGCTTCTTTTTATCTTCTTTTGTATCTCCACACTATGTGCGCAGGACAGTTTGGAAGTTTCTGCATTACCTTTAGACACTGCTGTATCGCTTAAAGCAGACACTTTTATTGGTGTTGATTCATATAACAATTTTTATTACGTAAAAGACCGCGCGCTTTATAAAAAGAGCAAAGACAAAACCATTCAGTTTAGTGATTTGCGGCTGGGGTCAATCAGTACAGTAGATCTTTTAAATCCGTTACGAATTACAGTTTTTTATGCCGAAACGAATACTGCGGTGATTCTCGACAACACCTTGAATGAAATCACTCGAGTAAATTTTAACGCCATCGAAAACTTCAGAAATGTAAGTCACGCACGCACGGCAAGCGATCGCCGACTCTGGATCTTCAATACTGACCTGCAACGTCTGGAACTTTTTGACTATCAAAACAACCGCATAGACAGCAATTTTACTCCGCAGCCGGATATCGCTTTAGAACTTGCAAGTGATTTTAACACCTGCTGGGTACTCACAGAAAACAATCTATACCATTACAATCAATACGGAAGTTTACTTGAAAAACTTTCTGCGACATCATTATCAAACATTGCGGTTCTTGATGAAAAACTCTTCGGTATTCAAGATCAAAAACTGTTTATCAAAACCAAACAATCGGCTTCTTGGCAAGAAATAAAAAACCTTCCGCAAGACACTAAAGCGTTTTATTTGAAAGCAGGAAACCTGTATCTTTACCGCTCAGAAAAAATCTCAACCTACACACTAAAGCTACCTAAATCCTAATCTCATGCACATCGCGATTGCAGGCAATATTGGCGCCGGAAAAACCACCCTTACAAGACTTCTAGCAAAGCATTATAACTGGCAACCGCAATATGAAGATGTTGTAGACAACCCGTATCTAGATGATTTTTATAATGAGATGGAGCGCTGGTCTTTTAACCTGCAAATCTACTTTTTAAACAGTAGATTCAGACAATTATTAGAGATTCAAGAAAGCGGCAAAGACATTATTCAAGACCGTACGATCTATGAAGATGCGCATATTTTCGCGCCCAACTTACACGCGATGGGTTTGCTTACCAATCGCGATTTTCACAACTACGCCTCACTTTTTGAACTTATGGAAAGCGTGGTTCAAGGTCCAGATTTGCTTATTTATTTACGCAGTAGTATTCCTAACCTGGTAGCACAGATTCACAAGCGCGGGAGAGAGTATGAGAATTCGATTTCTATCGATTATTTGAGCCGACTAAACGAGCGCTATGAAGCTTGGATTCACGACTACAACAAAGGCAATTTGCTTATCATTGATGTAGACAATATCAATTTTGTAGATAATCCTGAAGATCTGGGAGACATCATCAACAAAATCGATGCTGAAATCAACGGACTGTTTTAACTATCAAATTTCGGGGACTTTCCTCGCAAAAATATATCTCGATTAACGAATACAATTCCTTTCAAAATAAGGATCGAAAGCCTGCCTGATCGCAGGCTTTTTTAATTCTGTGTTAAAGCAGTATCGCTTCCTGCCAAACTTCTCTTAAACCTTGATCTATTCCCTCGCAAACGTTTGCTAGCTGCGCTTCTTTCTGCTAATTTGATGTAGTAAATGGAGAAGCGCATTTAAAATGACCAGTGAAACAAGCGAACTTTTAGCTGATTTAGAACCCGGAAAACGCACGATGAGCGATCTGCCATACGGCGGATTTTTAGTGCTTGAACACGATGTCCCTGCATTGCTTATCTATCGAAAAAAACCGAAAGATAAGGCCACTATGCGCCTTGCGCGGACCGGAGCATCCTACCTCATTATCGGCGATTCTCATTTTGAATATTTCCGAGAGTTTATAAAAGAATTGACCACCAAAATGGCCGACAGGTTTGGGTCTTTTATTCTATTAGAATTGTACAAGGGAGAACCCGCAAGCACTGACTTTATCATTAAAGGACCCTCGCATAAATTACCGGCCTCGCTTGAAACGCTGTCTGAAGAACTTTCTGCGATTGACAGTCGCAGGTACGACTTAAAGCTAGGTGCAAAAATCAACCACACCAAAAACCGCCAAAAACCCGGCGACGAACCTCTATTTGATATTGATGAATTAAAGGCTGCCGGTGGAACGCTTTTAGGACTCGAATTACCGCCCGTATATTGTAATAAAAGCGGTAAAATGTATCCGCTGTATTTTAGAATGTTCCGCGATAAGTTGGCTAAGGCTATTCAGAAAACGATATATGAATTTATACGCGTACAAACTACTTCAGACATTCATAGCTACCACAATCTAGGCCGTCGTCGCATACATAAAGAGGTTTTAAAAATAGACCGTCAGATCACTGAAATTCAATCGAGATATCAGTTTTTATTACTGGTAGCACCGGTAAATATTCAGGCGTTACGACACAAATTTTTTGAAACAAATTTTGAAGAAATTGACACCTATCACTATCGCTTGCTTCCGGTAGATCCCGATTTACTTAAGCGGGAACTTTATAATTTGCGTATAGATGAGATCGATGATCCTTCGCTTTCCTATTTATATAACGAAAAACGCGAGGAATTAGATAAAGAACTCACGATGCTTAAAGAACGGGGTTCTAAAAATTTCTTTTACAGCAGTATCAGATTATATCAGGGTGTCCCCAGAAATGTTTTAGCCGAAGCCAAACTCATTCTAGAGACCATTCCTGAAAATCACGAAGAGTCTACAGAAAAGACTATTGACGCGCATCAGTTTCAAGAGTTGGCCAAAGTAGAATTTGAATACTTTAAAAAGCAAGCACCCCATTTTGAAAGCAACATTCACATACGCGAAGATGTGAATATTATTATGGTCTCTAACGGCGAATTGTATTTGCCGGCAGATTATAAAATGACGCAAATAGAAGCGCAGGCACTAATTCAGCACGAGTTGGGTACGCACGCGCTCACGCATTTTAATGGAAGCCAGCAGCCTTTGAGTCAGCTCTCGGCTGGCTTTGCTGATTATGATGCTACTCAAGAAGGGATTGCGGTACTTTCAGAATATCTGGGCGGCGGTTTAACCGGTAACCGTTTGAGAATATTGGCTGGGCGCGTGGTCGCTGGTGAAGATCTGATGAACGGAGCCGATTTTAAATCGGTTTTTCATCACCTCTATACCGACTATGGTTTTACAAAAGAGCGCGCCTTCAATATCACTTCTCGAATGTTTCAAGGCGGTGGTTTTCTAAAAGATATCATCTATCTCAAAGGTCTTGTAGAACTCAGGGATTACTTAGGAAATGGTGGCGACTTACAACCTTTACTTGCGGGAAAATTTGCACTGAAACACGTAGATATTATAAACGATCTCACGCAACGCAAGTTGCTTAATGCACCTAAGATTATTCCACGGTATTTTGAGAATACCAACTTTTCAACCAAACTAAACGCCTTTAAAGAAGGCATTACACTATCTAAAATGATCTAATCATGAAAATATGTTTTGTAGTAAGTGATGTTGCCACCGAACCGGTAGGTACTTCAGTAGTATTAATGCGGAAAGCGCATCAGCGCGGCCACGAAGTTTATGTAATGAACGTAGGTGGTTTTAATTTTTATCAGGGTGGGCCCATCAAACTTACCTGTAAAAAAATACCCGAAGATCTAAAGTATAAAACACCCCAAGAATTCTGGGAGCAGATTCAAGATGAACAATTAGCCTGGACCAAAGCAGATTCTTCTAAAATAGATGTGGTATTCCTGCGGAATAATCCCACCGAAGAAACAGACGACAGACATTGGGCTGAGCACTCCGGCATTGCTTTTGGCCGTATGCTGCAAGAGCAAGGAGTTTTGGTGCTCAATGATGCCGACGCTATGTCTAATGCGTTTATAGACAAGCTGTATTTTGAAGAATTACCGGCTTCAATTAAACCCAAAAGTTTAATAACGCGAGATAAAGACGAACTCCTAAAATTCTGGAAAAAGTGTGACAAAAAGATCGTGCTCAAACCTCTTGAAGGTTCCGGAGGGCAGAATGTGTATTTGATAGATGAAGAAAAAAAGAATTTCAATCAGATCATCACCAGTTTAACCGAATTGGGCTACGTTATCGCACAAGAATTTTTACCGGAAGTAAGTAAAGGTGATGTAAGAATCATTCTGGTCAACGGTCGCATTCTGGAAGAAAATGGTAAGCTCGCTGTTATACGACGGGTGAACAGTGATAAAACTGAGTTCAGAAGTAACCTCTCGCTAGGCGCGAAAGCAAAACCGGCAAAACTCACCAAGGCTATGGAACATATCGTAGAGATCACAGCGCCTAAATTGATAAAAGACGGGTTTTTCTTTGTAGGCCTAGATGTGGTAGATGATAAATTAATCGAGATCAATGTACTGAGCCCCGGCGGCTTAGATTACTGTGAAGCTATTGGCCTTCCTGAATTTACAGATCCCGTGATCGAAGCGATAGAGCGTAAAGTAGCTTATAAAAAGCATTACACGCACGGCTTTTCAAACCGCGAATTAGCCTCAATGCACTAATCAGAAATTATGTCTTTAGAAAAAAAATATTCCAGAATTCTGGGGCAATACACAAGCAATAAACCCGGACCGCTTCTTTTTATAACCGGTGGCGTTCACGGCAATGAGCCCAGTGGCGTTCAAGCGCTGCAAAAAGTCTTTGCTCAATTAAAAAAGGAACAACCTGAGATCAAAGGTACCGTTGTGGGAGTTTCCGGGAATCATAAAGCGCTACAGGAAAATGTGCGCTACATTGACGAAGACCTCAACCGTACTTGGACAAAAGAAAATATAGCTAGCAAAAAACAAGACTCTCACGAGAAAAAAGAGATGTTTTCTATTATCGAAGTGTTAGAACAGTTTCCGGAAGCAGATTTTGAGAAGCGCTATTTTCTGGACTGTCACACAACCTCTTCCGCTAGTAAACCGTATATCTCTGTGCAGGAAGTACATGACAATGATGCTTGGGCGCACCGGTTTCCACCTTATATAATCCGTGGGTTTTCAGATATCGTTTATGGATGCATCGATCATTATCTAAGCCGAATTGGCGTTACCGGTTTTGTCTTTGAAGGCGGTCAACATACCAGCCCTGATGCGGTAAAACATCATGAAGGAATGATCTGGCTTGCGTTATCTAAAGCTTGTGATTTAGATCTAAACACTTTAGAAAAACACCCTGAAGCTGCAACGTATATGGAAGCTATGCGTGCTGAACAGAAGACCTTTGAGATCGAATACCGTCACGAGATCAAAGACGGTGATTCGTTTAAAATGGAACCGGGTTACGAAAACTTTCAACCTATTAAAAAAGGAGAACTGTTAGCCATACACAATGGCTCTGAAGTTAGAAGTGAATGGGACGCTTTTATTTTTATGCCGCTGTATCAAGATCAGGGCAATGATGGCTTTTTTGTGGTGCGCGAAGTGTAATACTTATTGGATAAGTCCCAATTCTCGTGCGTGCTCTGCTGCGGTTTGACTGTCTTTAACCAAAAGCGCAGGCGTTAGTTCAAAACGTTCTAGAAGTCCGCGTACACGAAAAACACGCTTTTCGTGATTCACACTACGCAAGTAAATGGCTTTAATACGCTCAGGAAATTCTTCAGCGATCTCGATATAGATATCGGCATCGTGCTCACCGCTATCTCCAATAAGTACAAATTGTAAATCAGGATAGGTTCTTAAAATATTTCGGATTTCTCCCTGTTTATGAGGTTTTTCGGGTTTTGGGATTCGGTCAAAAGGCGTTCTAAAGTCCCGTAGCAAAATGGCTCCTTTAGGAAAATTGTTATGCTTGATAAAAGCTTGTAAGTAGTGATATAAATTCCACGGACTATTACTCACATAAAACATAGGATTAGAAGCCTTGCCCGACTTTCCTAAATGCAGTTGCTTGTAAAAAGACGCCGCTCCTTTAAACGGGGTGCGTTTGCCCACACCCGTAAACAGCGTATTAAAAATGACGCGCCATTTTAAAAGTGACGTTACTCCGGTTTTTAAAATGGTATCGTCGATATCGCTGATGACGCCAAATTCCGCTTTGCGAGAAGGGATCAACATTTGCCCCGGAAACCTGTTGTTGTTTTTAATCAGTCGTTTTTGGTTTTCATCATCATACGCCAATTCTAGCTGCAACCAACCTTGCTCGTTCGTCAGGTCTTGCAAATCCTTAACCGCTTTATCAAATTTAAAATAGCCTTCGGCATTTGTTTCTACATAGAAAACGCGATCATCCGGCAATTTGATTTTCAGCTTTGCAAAGGGTAACTCATCACTTCTAAACTGTTTATACGCATTTTTAAATGCGTTGCCCAAGCCGGTCTTATCCAGATTGACGCCCTCATCTTCTAAAGCTCTTCCCAGCAAATACAAATGCCCGTTAGTGCCATAGGTTTGATACCCGTGAATTTGCAAGGGATCTTGGGGGTGCAGTTTAAGTTTTTGTAGAACATCCTTCAGCATATCTTTAAATTAGAAAATCCCGATGAGGTCATCGGGATTTAAAATGATAAAGTTGTCTTAAGGATACGTTATTCTTTTTCTTCAAATTTTATCTCCTTTACAACATGCTTTTCTGATGCACTATGTGACTCAGTATTGTAGGCTGCTATTTGTTTCTTCAGCTCTTCTTCACTGCCCTTAAGTCGTTTTTCAGTAACCTGAAGTTTTCCATCTATAGTTTTTGTTTCGGTGATCAAAGCGCTGTACAACCCGTTTGATTCTTGTTGCATTTGCACCTCGACCTTAACCTCCTGATTGCTTACCAAACTTTCTGAATGTCCACCGAGAATTGGGGCGATCACAAGCCCCACAAGACAGGTAAGTTTGATCAAAATATTCATAGAAGGCCCTGAAGTATCTTTAAAAGGATCTCCTACAGTATCCCCGGTAACCGCTGCTTTATGCGCGTCGCTCCCCTTGTATTCTACTTTTCCGTTAATTTCAACACCTGCTTCAAAAGACTTTTTAGCGTTGTCCCAAGCACCACCGGCGTTGTTCTGAAAAATAGCCCACATCACGCCTGAAACGCAAACTCCAGCCATATAGCCACCAAGAGGTTCTGCACCAAAAATAAGTCCGATAATTATAGGAACAATAATAGTGATCAGTCCGGGAAGAATCATCTCGCGCAAGGCCGCTTGCGTAGAAATCGCGACACACTTGCCATATTCGGGTTTGCCGGTTCCTTCTAAAATTCCGGGAATTTCTTTAAACTGACGACGGACTTCCTGCACCATTTGCATCGCCGCTTTACCTACAGATTGCATCGCCAAGGCTGAAAAAATCACGGGGATCATTCCTCCCACAAAAAGCGCTGCCAATACATCAGCTTTAAAAATATTGATTCCGTCGATTCCTGTAAAGGTTACATAAGCCGCAAAAAGCGCCAAAGCCGTCAATGCCGCCGAAGCAATTGCAAAACCTTTACCAACAGCTGCGGTCGTATTCCCCACCGAATCTAAAATATCAGTACGTTCACGCACATGGTCTTCCAGTTCGCTCATTTCGGCAACACCTCCTGCATTATCTGCGATTGGACCAAAAGCGTCTATCGCCAGCTGCATCGCTGTTGTTGCCATCATTGCTGAAGCTGCGAGCGCAACTCCATAAAAGCCGGCTAGCTCATACGAACCATAAATCGCCGCAGCGAATAAAATCACTGATAAAAACGTTGATTTCATTCCGACAGCGAGTCCTGCGATAATATTTGTCGCAGCACCGGTTGAAGAATTCTTAACTATATCAAGCACCGGACCTTTACCTAAACTTGTATAATGTGCAGTAACTACAGAAATTAGCGCTCCCACCGCCAGGCCAATACAAGCGGACCAAAACACATTAATTGATGGAATGTCTTTATATCCTTCACCGAAGAATTGCATCGACATCATTTCTGGTAACATCCAATCGATTAAAAAATAACTAGCGATTAAGGTTAGCACAATCGCTACCCAATTCCCCATATCTAATGCCTTTTGCACCTGTGATTCTTTGGCCTCGTTATTTTTAATACTCACCAAAAACGTCCCGATGATCGAAGCTAAAATTCCAACTCCCGCAATTACTACGGGAAGTAAAATGGGACCCATATTATTAAACGCATCAGTAAATGGAGCTCCTTGTGACATATCCTGCACGAGATAGTTACCCAATACCATAGCGGCCAAAACCGTAGCCACATAACTCCCAAAAAGGTCTGCACCCATACCAGCAACATCCCCTACGTTATCCCCAACATTATCTGCAATGGTAGCGGGATTTCGCGGATCATCTTCCGGGATACCCGCTTCAACTTTCCCAACAAGGTCTGCTCCTACATCTGCTGCTTTCGTATAAATACCACCACCCACACGCGCGAATAGCGCAATAGATTCGGCGCCTAGAGAGAAGCCTGCGAGTGTCTCAAGCACAATGGTCATTTCATTATAAAAATTTCCACCTTCGGTTAGAAAACTTCCCATCAAAAATAGAAAGATCAAACTCAGTCCTAAAACTGCGAGCCCGGCAACTCCAAGCCCCATTACGGTACCTCCACCAAAGCTAACTTTTAACGCGTTAGGTAAACTGGTTTTAGCAGCTTCGGCAGTACGTGCGTTAGCGTCTGTTGCGATACGCATTCCTATATTTCCGGCTAATGCAGAAAAGAACGCCCCGATGATAAAGGCAGGTACAATCAACCAACTTGTCGTAGCTACAACGTTTGAGATAATATATAAAAGAACAGAAGCGATCACAACAAATACCAGAAGTAAGCGGTATTCTGCGGCTAAAAATGCCAGTGCACCTTCTTTAATACTTTTTGAAATGCTTTGCATTTTGTCATTTCCGGCAGGTTGTTTTTTTACCCAAGCCATTTTAATAAACATAAAAAGCAAGCCTAATACTGCCAGAACTATTGGCACATAAATAATGTTTGATTCCATAAAAAGTGAATTTATTAAGTCGAACTTATGTAGTGAAATTGATACTACTACATTGATTGCCTTAAATTACAGAAAATAAATCATAAAAAAAGACCGCATATTTGCGGTCTTTTAAAAATTGAAGCGTTTTACTGCTTACTCTATACTTACTTCCTCTTTTGGAACATCGCTATCTGCGTAACGATCGATGCATTGCTTGATGATTTCTTTAGCTTCATTTACATCACCGAAACCTCCTACATCAACTTTCTTTTTTTCAAGGTCTTTGTAAACTTGAAAGAAATGCCCGATCTCTTTGATCAAGTGCGGATTTAATTCACTAAGATCTGAAATTCTGCTTGCGATAGGATCACTTACCGGCACGCAAATGATTTTCTCATCAGGACCTTTCTCATCGGTCATGTGGAAAACACCAATAGGCTTTACTTCCATCACGCAACCCGGAAAGGTAGGTTCTGTAACCAATACCAAAACATCAAGTGGGTCACCGTCAAGCGCTAGAGTTTCAGGAATGAATCCGTAGTCTGCAGGATACATCATTGAAGAAAAAATCATACGATCGTAGCGTATTTTCTTCAGCTTAAAATCGTACTCATACTTATTACGGCTCCCTTTTGGGATTTCAATTAAAACATCAAATGTCGAAATACTATCTGCTGTCATATTAGTTCTGGCTTTATAGTGTCTATTGTTTTTTAACCTAAATAGGGTGGCAAAAATACTCTAAATGTCAAGCTACCACAAGAAAAACCATTGAAAAGAAGCAACCTACAAAACTTATAACGTTTTCGTCTTTGATTCTTGAAATGAATTTAGATTTTGATTGTAAAATCCTTAGAATGAAAATTCTAAAGCTCCGGTAACCCCAAAACTTCTGGCGTCTGGCGTATCAAGGTAATTCCCTCTAAAGTTAAAATCAATACGCAGCACTTTTAAAATATTACCTACCCCAAAGCTATACTCGTAGTAAGGCTCATCATTGGGCGCTATATATTCAATATTGGATGCATTGATCAGTTGGTTTTCTTCAGAAATGGACCCCCAAGCACCGCGGAAGCCTATAATCTCCCTAAGATTCAGCTTTCTTAAAAACGGAATACGGCCAAAAATTCGACCTCCAAAATTATGCTCTAAATGTAGCGTGGCGTAGGTATCGGTCACAAACTCATAATAGTTCAACTGCGGAAACGTGCCATAAATAGAAAATAAATTCTGATTTCCCGGCACTACACTAAGCAAACCCAGCGGCACTTCGCCAAAGGTTTTACCCGCTTCAATGGTAGAGCTAAACGTACCCAAACCTCCCATACGCCAAGGTTGGCGATACGACACCTGAAGTTTTTCGTAGTCAAAATCACTATTCACAAGCCCCTTAACTCCTTTGGTGTACCCAAAATAAATGGTAGGAAACCATTCATTTGTAACTGTACGTTCTACTCCATATCCTGAAGTATGCTTACCCGGCTCAAAAATACCACTAAGTACAATCTCTGCTTGTTTGACGTCTGATCTTACTTCGGTTTGCGTAAAATCAGTATAATAATCTAGATTGAACGTAGGTGATGCCGACTCTAAGGTGCGGTATGAAAGATCACCTCTGATCTTTAAGTTCTTTAAAAATTCGGCTTCAATGGCGAAATTAGCCAGCTTGATGCTCGTGAGTTGGTCATTATTCCCCACAGTGACTAAGGAAGATGAAGCAAGGTTTCGTCCCAGAACATCCGTTGAAGTGGTTAAACTCGCTGCGATTTGCTCAACGTCTTGACGGTAGCCTCCCGAGACAATTAAACGCGCTTTGTGATCTAAAAGCACTTTACCCGAAAGCCCAAACTTGAATTTCTTATCTCTAAACCCATAGGCTCCAAAACCTTCTAATCGCCAGGGATCATTTTGATCAAAATAGGTACGTGCACCGCCTCGTAAACGCAACCCTTCAACATCATTAAAACCAAATGCAGAAAACAACGGACCTATATCAAGATTGGCTTTATCCCACTCATAATACCCGCTTACCATCGCCGAACTTACACTATAAAAAGCTTGGAATTTGGGCACTTTTTGAAGTGAATCAAGCATTACATAGACGCCTTTCTCATCTTTGCTTAAAGGCTCCATCCGGTTTTCATCCCAGAAGGTATCGGGTTGGGTGTACACCGATTCATCGTAGCGCGTCACGCGCTCATCATAAAAGTCTTCTTCTTTGGGCTTATCAAAAACGTAGTTGTCGTAAAGCGTGGTTCGCTTTCCATAAACTCCGCGGCTTCCTTCTTTTTTCCGTAAAGCGAAATCTGATAAAAAGTAATCTCGGGTAATTAAGAAAACAGAATCGTTAAGCACATCATATTCCTGCTCGATATAGATCTCCTTGACCCAGTTGATATTCGCGCTTTTGTTGACCTGCAGGTTAATCTCCTTGATCGCCCAAGTGGTATCATTCACCCAAAAATCACCTTTAAAAGTGAGTTCGTTAGAACGTCTGGGATAATAAATAATGTTGTAGCACCATTTATCCTTTATGTATGAACTGTCAGCAAGCACATAATTATAGGTATCAATACCCGTGGTAGACAACGGACTCACAAAGCTTTTATCAAAAAACTTCAGGTAATTATCATATATATTAAACTCGTTATACAGCTCTTGAATAAAAGCAATTAAGGTTTGATTGGTGCTGAAACCACTGTTGCGGTTTCCTTTTAATTCTTCTTTTTCTTTATCTAAAATATTATCCCCAAAAACCTCACTACTTCGTTCATTGATAAAAATGGGCAAGTAGGTTTTTCCGGTGATTCGGGAAGTATCCATCTGGTCAAAGATGAATTCCATTTTATTAAAGATCTTGTTATTGATCAGCGAACTATCGATTGTATTTAGATCAAACTCAACCTTCTCATATTTGTCATACGCATATTGATCAAATTGATTCAACCCATTAGAACGTTTGTTGGCCCAAATCTTCCGCAGAATATCTATGGCGGGATTATTCTTCTTAGGCTGCTTTCCGCTATACACCACTACTTCGCTGAGACTTTCGGTTTCTTCTTCTAAAGTGATCTCCAGATTATAGTTTACGCGCTGCGGAAGCGACACCTCTTTAGCCTGAAAGCCTATAAAAGTTACCTTTAAAGCATCATAAGTATTATCTGACTGTAAATAGAACCTTCCGTCCTCATTGGTGATTGTTCCTTCAGAAGAACCCGCAAACACTACATTGGCAAACGGCACAGGATTACCGGCACTGTCAAAAACCAATCCTCCGGCCTTGGTTTGGCCCAGAAGTAAAACAGGTATAAATAAAAAGAGAAGTAGGTTTAAGGAGTGCCTCATATAATAGGTAACGGTCTAGGGGAGTTTCTCTAACTCAAAAACTATTGAATTAGTATATTTTAAAGACGAACGAACACCGTATTCGTCGCAAATAAAATGACTACTAACAAAAAAAGCTTCATTAGCCAATACATATTGACCAATGAAGCTTCAAAGATAGTAGTATCTAGTTATCTGTATAGTACTTTTTTAACAGCTTTAACAACATCATTGCTGTTAGGTATCCACTCTTTTAGAAGAACAGGTGAATACGGTGCTGGTGTATCTGCAGTGTTTATTTTTACGATAGGTGCATCTAGATAATCAAAAGCTTTTTCCTGAACTTGGAAGGTAATCTCAGTAGATACATTTCCAAAAGGCCAAGCTTCTTCAAGAATCACCAATCTGTTTGTTTTCTTTACAGACTCGATAACCGTATTAATATCTAAAGGTCTCACGGTACGTAAATCAATGATCTCGCAAGAAATACCGTCTTTTTCTAATTCTTCAGCTGCAGCGTAAGCTTCTTTAATAATCTTACCAAAAGAAACAATAGTTACATCGCTTCCTTCACGCTTCACATCAGCAACACCAATTGGAATTAAATATTCTCCTTCTGGCACTTCACCTTTATCACCATACATCTGCTCGCTTTCCATAAAAATAACTGGATCGTCATCGCGAATAGCCGACTTTAATAAGCCTTTTGCATCAGCTGGGTTAGAAGGTACAATTACCTTAAGCCCTGGAGTATTTGCAAACCAGCTCTCAAAAGCTTGAGAGTGCGTTGCACCTAGCTGTCCCGCAGAAGCAGTAGGCCCTCTAAATACAATAGGACAATTAAATTGACCACCAGACATCTGACGGATCTTTGCCGCATTATTTATAATCTGATCTATACCTACTAACGAGAAGTTAAAGGTCATATATTCTACAATAGGACGGTTACCATTCATTGCACTACCAATGGCGATCCCGGCGAAGCCTAATTCTGAAATTGGAGTATCGATTACACGATCTGGACCAAACTCATCAAGCATTCCTTTAGATGCTTTGTAAGCTCCATTATATTCTGCAACCTCTTCCCCCATAAGATAAATGGCCTCATCACGGCGCATTTCTTCACTCATGGCTTCACAAACCGCTTCCCTAAATTGTATTGTTTTCATAAATAAAAGTGGATGTACGTGTACTGTTAAATCAAGTAAAAACCCCAATTTTGTGGGGACAGCAAAAATAGGAATTAAATCTTCCCTAAGAAATCGGATTTAACTAAATTTTGTTATGCACGCATAGCAAATTTCCGATTTTAATGCTTATTTTCGTAACGAAAACGAAATAGTTCACAAGATAAAAGTTTGATATATGAAAATATTAGTGTGCATCAGTCACGTACCTGATACGACTTCTAAGATTAATTTTACCGAAAATGACACCAAATTTGATACAAACGGTGTTCAATTTGTGATTAACCCGAATGACGAATTTGGTCTTACCCGTGCAATGTGGTTTAAAGAAAAACAAGGCGCTACTGTAGATATTATTAATGTTGGTGGTCCGGAAACTGAACCTACCTTAAGAAAAGCGCTTGCCATAGGAGCAGACACCGCGATTAGAATCAATACCGAAGCACTTGATGGATTTCAGGTGGCTAAAGAATTAAGTACTGTTGCTAAAGAAGGCAATTACGACTTGATTATTGCCGGCCGCGAGTCTATTGACTACAATGGCGGTATGGTTCCCGGAATGTTGGCGAGTTTACTCGGTGCAAGTTTTGTAAATACCTGTATTGGTCTCGAAGTTGACGGTGATACCGCAACTGCTGTTCGTGAGATTGACGGTGGTAAAGAAACCGTAACTGCAAAATTACCTCTAGTTGTAGGTGGGCAAAAAGGAATTGTTGAAGAAAGTGATTTACGCATCCCAAATATGCGTGGTATTATGATGGCGCGAAAAAAACCTCTTGAGGTTAAAGAACCACAAGGTGCTTCAACCGAGACCTCAGCCGTTTCTTTTGAAAAACCGGCTCCTAAAGGAGATGTAAAACTTATCTCACCAGATAATTTAGACGAACTCATAGATCTTTTGCACAACGAGGCAAAAGCTATCTAAAAGTTCTTTTAAGTCACGTTTAATTCTTTCGCTTGCGCGAAAAAATCAAAAGCAAAAAATATGTCAGTTTTAGTATATACAGAATCAGAAGAAGGAAAATTTAAAAAGACAGCATACGAGGTTGTTAGTTACGCCCGCGGCATCGCAGATATGATGAGCACTACAGTAACCGCTGTTGCCGTTAATGCCGAAGAAACAGCCTCATTAGGCACTTATGGTGCAGATAAGGTAGTTCACATAAAAAGTGATAAACTAAGTAAGTTTACAGCTAATGCTTATGCTACCGCAGTTACCGAAATCGCTAAAAACGAAGGTTCAAAAGTGGTGGTTTTAAGCAGTAGTGCAAATGCTAAATATTTAGCTCCACTACTCGCTGTAGACCTCGAAGCAGGTTATGCTTCAAATGTTGTGGCCTTACCAGAAAGCGCTTCTCCTTTTAAAGTAAAGCGTACCGCTTTTACAAACAAAGCCTTTAATCACACCGAAATCACCACAGATGTAAAAATCATAGGCTTATCTAAAAATAGTTTTGGTCTTAAAGAAGCGCAAAAAGATGCTACGGAAGCGTCTTTTGACCCTAGCCTTGATGATTCGCCGTTTAAAGTTGAAGTACAGTCGGTTGATAAAGTAAAAGATAAAGTTACCATCGCCGATGCTGAAATCGTAGTAAGCGGAGGCCGCGGACTCAAAGGGCCAGAAAACTGGGGAATGATCGAAGAAATGGCAGATATTCTAGGCGCAGCAACTGCGTGCTCTAAACCAGTTTCTGATATGGGCTGGAGACCGCATAGCGAACACGTAGGTCAGACCGGTAAGCCTGTTGCTTCTAACTTATATATCGCTGTGGGAATTTCAGGAGCGATCCAGCACCTTGCAGGAATCAACGCTTCTAAGACTAAAGTAGTCATCAACACAGACCCGGAAGCGCCCTTTTTTAAAGCCGCAGATTACGGTATTGTAGGAGATGCTTTTGAGGTTGTTCCTAAGCTAAACGAAAAATTAAAAGAGTTTAAGGCGAATAACTCTTAAATTTAGTATTTTCGAGCGCTCAAAGGGCTGTTTAAATTTGGATATCTGTCCTCATTTAAACAGCCTTTTTATATTTTTACAGCTTATGAGTTTAGTGCGTTTGAATATTAAGGGAATATCGTATAGCCAGACACAAAATGGCGCATACGCTTTAATACTTAGTGAAGTTGATGGTGACCGCAAGCTACCTATTGTTATAGGCGCTTTTGAAGCACAATCTATTGCTATTGCTCTTGAAAAAGAGATCAAGCCTCCGCGACCACTTACCCACGACCTTTTTAAAAATTTTGCAGACCGTTTTGATATTCAGGTTAAACAGGTGATCATTCATAAACTGGTTGATGGTGTTTTTTACAGCAGTATCATTTGCGAGCGTGACAGTATTGAAGAGATCATTGATGCGCGTACCAGTGACGCCATTTCGTTAGCGCTTCGGTTTAACGCTCCTATTTTTACCTATAAAAATATTCTTGATAAAGCCGGCATTTATTTAAAAGGTACTGATCACGATGTTTCTAAAGAAGCAGAAGATGATGTTCTTGTAGACCAGCTGGTTGTTGAAGAGGAGGAAGAAAAACCTTCCGCTGCTTCTAACGATTATAAAAAATTATCTCTGAGCGAATTGAATTCTCTTCTAGAACAAGCTGTTGCCGCTGAAGACTATGAGGCTGCTGCAAAAATCAGAGACGAAATATCTAAACGCAATTAATTTATAGATGCGAAAATTACTTCTACTCCTACTTGTTAGTGTCATTTCTACCTTATCATCTGTAGCGCAAAGTGCCCAAGAAATTCTTCCGGTAGCTGAGAGCAAAGTAATTATACCCAACGCCGGATTTTCTTTTGACAGTCTATGGCGCGGAGTCTTAGGAATGATCTGCCTGCTGGTCATTGCTTATCTTTTTAGCACAAACCGTAAAGCAATCAATTGGAAAACTATCGGGATTGGTTTAGGAGCGCAACTCCTATTAGCTATAGGCGTATTAAAAGTTCCCTTTGTTCAAAAATCTTTTGAATTTGTAGGAAAGATATTTGTAAAGATCCTTGATTTCACTGCTGCCGGAAGCGAATTTCTTTTAGGCGGAATGATGGATACCGAAAGTTATGGATTCATCTTTATCTTTCAGGTGTTACCCACCATCATCTTCTTTTCGGCGTTAACTTCAGTTTTATATTACTTAGGAATCGTACAAGTTGTGGTTAAGGGAATGGCGTGGGTTCTTACAAAATTATTAGGCATTTCAGGAGCCGAAAGCTTATCGGTCGCCGGTAATATTTTCCTCGGGCAAACCGAAGCACCACTAATGATCAAAGCGTATCTTGAACGTATGACACGCTCTGAGATCCTTTTGGTTATGGTGGGTGGTATGGCCACTGTTGCCGGTGGAGTGCTGGCAGCTTACATAGGATTTTTGGGTGGTGATGACCCGGCCTTACGGTTAGAGTTTGCACGACATTTATTAGCTGCATCGGTTATGGCAGCGCCCGGTGCGATTGTAATCTCAAAACTTTTGTATCCGCAGCAGATGCCCGTAGATCCTAATGTAGAAGTATCTTCAGATAAAATTGGCTCTAATATTCTTGACGCCATCGCAACCGGAACGACCGAAGGTTTAAAGCTGGCTGCCAACGTAGGTGCAATGCTTTTAGTTTTTGTTGCCTTTATAGCTATGATCAATTGGGGCTTCGGAAAGATCGGTGAAGTAACCTCGTTAAACGACTTTCTGGCTGCTAATACTCCATACACCTCTTTTTCTCTTGAGTCTGTTTTAGGAACCATTTTTGCTCCTTTGATGTGGCTCATCGGTGTCGCTTCAGAAGACATTATGCTTATGGGACAATTGCTAGGGATTAAATTGGCTGCAAGCGAATTTGTAGGCTATATTCAATTAGCCGAACTCAAAAACCCGGTAAATGGATTAAGTTTTACCTATCAGAAATCAGTCATCATGGCAACCTATCTTTTGTGTGGTTTTGCCAATTTTGCTTCGATAGGAATCCAGATTGGAGGAATAGGGTCTCTTGCTCCGGGGCAACGTAAAACACTCTCTGAATTTGGATTAAAAGCAGTATTAGGAGGAACTTTAGCCTCACTACTTTCTGCAACTATCGCCGGAATGATTATTGGGTAAAACCTATTAAAAGGTAAGTACCCACTCTTCTGCTGCTTTATACGTAGTAAAAAATGCAAAAGAACCTTTGTAGTACCCTTGTTCAACAACAAGCTCTTCGCGACGTTGTGATCCTTCTGGAGAAACCACCGCTAACGCATACATCTTAGAAAGATTTAGCGACTTCATATTAATGGGATTAAAAGCTGTAGCAAGACCACGCTCAGAAATCAAAGCATATCTTGCTCCATCATAAAATGCCTCGATATCTTTAAAAATTTGCTTAGAGTATTCAAGCTTGACCTCATCTAAATCTTCATTAAATTTGATATGAACAAAGCTTTCAAAATATTTGGCCTCACCAAATGAATAAGAATTAGATTTTAAAACCATGTAATGGACTGTGCAATTTTTATAAGGCGAAAGTAGTCATATTTAGTTAATAAATTATTAAAAAAAATAATATCTTAAAAAACACAGTGTTTTTCAAAGCTGTATTTTTACCATAAATGTCACTCCTGCTATGAAACAATACCACGATCTTGTAAAACATATATTAGACCACGGCACTCAAAAAGGGGATCGCACCGGTACCGGAACTTTAAGTGTTTTTGGATATCAAATGCGATTTGATCTGAGCGAAGGCTTTCCGATGGTCACAACTAAAAAGCTTCATTTAAAATCCATTATCTACGAACTACTTTGGTTTCTAAAAGGGGATACTAACATTGAATATCTTAAAGAAAATGGCGTGCGTATCTGGAATGAATGGGCTGATGAAGAAGGTAATCTAGGACCAGTTTACGGCCATCAATGGCGCAACTGGAATAGTGAAGAAATAGACCAGATTAAGGAGGTGATAGAAACCTTAAAGAACAATCCTAACAGTAGACGTATGCTGGTAAGCGCCTGGAATCCCAGCGTGATGCCAGACACTTCAAAATCATTTTCAGAAAATGTCGCAAACGGCAAGGCCGCACTACCACCATGTCACGCATTTTTTCAGTTTTATGTTGCTCCCGGTGATCCCGAAGCAGAAGATAAACGACCAAAACTTTCGTGCCAACTCTATCAACGTAGTGCCGATGTATTTTTAGGAGTGCCATTTAATATTGCTTCTTATGCACTCTTCACGATGATGATGGCTCAAGTATGCGATTATGCTCCGGGTGATTTTATCCACACCTTTGGAGATGCTCATATTTACAATAATCATATTGAGCAACTTAATTTGCAATTGACTCGTGAATTACGCAACTTACCAACGATCAAAATAAACCCTGAGGTTAAGGATATTTTCAGTTTTAAATTTGAAGATTTTCAACTGGAGAATTACGATCCACACCCTCACATAAAAGGTAAAGTAGCCATATAAATTGTAACCCCAAATCTTCAATACCTATGAGATCTTTATTACTTATTACTTGTTTTTTAGTTTCCGCGTTCAGCTTTGCTCAAGAAGGCGTGCTTGTTTCCGGAAACGGAATCACCATTAACGAAATTCCTCCTGTTTGGCCTGGATGTACCGGTTCGACAGCAGAAAAAAAGGCTTGTTTTAAAAAACAACTGGTTCAACACGTAGTTTCAAATTTTCAATTCCCTAAAGGCTACAAAAAAGGTAGCGTTAAGGAAAAAGTGGTTGTAGACTTCGTGATTAACGAAGAAGGCAAACCACAAATTCTTGGTGTAAAAGGCGGTACAAAAGTGCTTCAGGAAGAAGCCAAACGAAACATTATGGCAATACCTCAAATGACTCCGGGTCAGGCAGGAGGTAAACCCAGAGCCATTAAATATTCTATGCCATTCACCTTTTAACTAGGGCTTAACACAGTCTAAGCTAGGGCATAGCAATAATTCCCGTACATTTAAAAAGCTTCTTTTTGAAGTATGTAAATTATTGCTATGCTTACTACTACCACTACGTTTCTTGACTTTTTACTCGAAACCCGCACACATACCGAAACGCTATGTAAACCTCTAGAAATCGAGGATTATGTAGTGCAACCCATTGTAGATGTTTCTCCACCTAAATGGCACTTAGGCCACACCACTTGGTTTTTTGAGGATTTTATTTTAAAAAAGTTTAAAACCGACTATAAGGAGTTTGACCCTAATTTCTCTTTTGTTTTCAATAGTTATTACGAAAGCATGGGTGCTCGGGTGGTTCGTACAGATCGCGGCAATCTTTCGCGCCCTACCGTGCGTGAAGTCTTTGACTATCGTGCGTATGTAACGAATCAGCTGCAAGAATTACTTGAACAGAATAGAGCTTCAGATGAGCTCCAATCCCTTGTAGAAATTGGGATTCATCACGAAAAACAGCACCAAGAACTGCTGCTCACTGACATAAAATACATCCTCGGAAACAATCCCTTACAGCCGGTATATTCTGAGTCATTTTCAGAAAACCCAGCTTCTAACCAATCAACTACCTGGATAGAAATTCCTGAAGGAATCTACGAGATCGGTCATAATGGTGAGGGCTTTTGCTACGACAATGAGCTTGGAAAACACAAAGTATTTCTGAATGATTTTAAAATTTCAAACCAACTCGTTTCAAATAAGGACTATCTAGAATTTATAGAAAACGGTGGTTATGAGCAAGTATTGCTCTGGCATAGCGAAGGCTGGGACTGGGTAAAAAGTTTACATACAAAGGCTCCACAATATTGGCAAAAACAAGATAATTCGTGGTTTTATTACGGTCTTGATGGTGTGCAACCGTTAAACCTTGAGGCTCCAGTAACCCACATCTCGTATTATGAAGCTTTTGCTTTTGCTCAATGGAAGTCTTGCCGTTTACCTACAGAATTTGAATGGGAGGTCGCTCATAAAGCGCTTAACTGGGGAGCACGTTGGGAATGGACCGAAAGCGCATACCTACCCTACCCTAATTATCAAAAAGCACCCGGAGCACTTGGAGAATATAACGGTAAGTTTATGGTAAGCCAGAAAGTTTTGCGCGGAGGCTCTATCGCAACTTCCAATAACCATACGCGCCCCACTTATCGCAATTTCTTTCATCCTCAATTGCGCTGGCAATTCACAGGAATTCGTTTAGCGCAATAATCGTATCTTATGAAAACTACAACTGCATTACAATTCAAAAACACCTTTGAAAAAGAGGTCTATGAAGGGCTTACGGCATTTCCTAAACGTCTGTCTTCAAAATGGTTTTACGACAAAAAAGGAGATAAATTATTTCAGCAGATAATGGATCTTCCCGAATACTATCTGACGGGATGTGAATTTCAGATCATTGATCAATATAAAAATGAGATCGCAACCTTATTTCAAGAATCTAAGGGTTTTGATTTAATTGAACTAGGTGCCGGTGACGGAAAAAAAACCAAAATTCTTTTAGAAGAATTTTTAAAACAGCAGCTGGATTTCACCTATAAACCTATTGATATCAGCCAGAATATGCTCGAGGAACTCGAGGGGGCAATTCTTAAAAAATGGCCAGAGATCAACATTAAGGTAAAGCAGGGCACGTATTTTGAAATTTTAGAAAAACTAAATAATCAGCCTTCTGACCGCAAAAAGGTCATTCTGGTACTCGGGTCTAATATTGGGAACCTTACCCACCCACAAGCGATTGATTTTTTGAAGAATATTAGAAATTCAATGGCTGAACAAGATTTGTTGTTTATGGGACTTGATCAGAAAAAAGACCCGGAAAAAATCTTAAAAGCCTACAATGATTCTCAGGGAGTTACAGAAGCTTTTAATAAAAACATCTTGCATCGAATAAATAAAGAACTTGCGGGAGATTTTAATCCCGAAAGTTTCAAACACTGGCCTACTTATGATCCTGAAACGGGTACTACCAAAAGCTTTTTAGTAAGTACAAAAAGTCAGCAAGTGACGCTCAAAAATTTGAATCTTCAGATCAATTTTGAGCCTTGGGAAAGTATTCATACCGAAATTTCCCAGAAATACGATGATGATGTTGTAAACTGGCTCGCGCAAGAGGCCGGGCTAAAAGTAGTCACCCAGTTTACTGATGCGGAAAGCCAGTTTACAGACTATATATTTAAAACAGATTCCTAGAAGAAAGAAATACGTTTAAACCGAAAGCACGCTATTATCTGCTCCGGCAAAATCATTCCATTGATAACTATCTGCCTCAGGATCGTTCATCCATTGCCCGTCAACAGCATATTTAAATTCATAAGATGCATCTACGGGAATGTTTAATGCTCCTTTAAAAGAGCCATTTTTTAGCTTTTTAAGCTCTACTTTTTCCCACTCATTAAAATCGCCTGCAACGGCAACACTGCTGGCGTCAGTATCTAAAACTGTGAAGGTTACCTTACACTCTGGCTTTGACTTTAAAAATTGTTTTGTAATTGGCATAACAGATTCTTTTTTGATTCCTAACAAATATATAATTGAAGACATATAAAACACAACAAATCAGATATTTATGCGAATTTTTTCAGAAAACGCAGTGAATTAACCTATTGAAAATCAATATAAAAAAGCGAAAACGATTTCTCTAAAGGAATATGCACTTAATTAACAGTAGCTAAATTGAAAATAATGCTAAATTAACTTTAAAAGCTGCTCTAAATCACTTTCGGTATTAAAATAATGGAAACTAATCCGAATTCCATTACCTCGCTGAGAACAGATGATGTCTTTTGCCTTGAGTTTTTCAAATAACTTCTGATCGCCTTTAATATTAAATATCGAAGAGTGCACCTTGCGCTGCGTTACAAATTCATCCAGTAACCCTCGGGAAGCAAATGCTTCTAAGGCCTGTTTCTTAAGTGTATTTATCTGCTCTGTAATGTTTGAATAACCTACTTTTTTCACCAACTGAATAGCGGCTTGCAAACTCCCCATGTTGAGTGTATCTATATGCCCCGGTTCAAACTTACCTATGAGTGCGTGCTCATTTTCTTCTTTATACAATCCGCGAATGGAAGCAAATCCTACTGCTTTTGGTTTCAATACTTCTTGCATCGCTTCTTTAAAGAGAAAAAAACCATTTCCGTAGCCGGCATTCATCCATTTATACGTACTGGCACCAAGAATATCCAGTCCACTTTGTTCAAAATCAAATTCTTCAACACCACAATACTGCGTGCCATCTCCACAAATTATAAGATCAGGAAAGTTTTCTTTAAGCTTCTTTAAAAACTCAAAGTCAATTTGAACTCCACTTACATACTGCACTAAACTCAAACAGAGTATTTGAGGCTTTTCTTTTTCTACAGCTTGCAGGATATTGTCCTCAAGATGCTCATCAATCGCTGCATAACAGATTTCAAAATCCCGAGCTTCAACAGGCCAGTTTATTGAAGGATAGTCTTCTTGCAGCAGTAAAACTTTAGTTTTTGAAGGTAAAGCATCTAACAAAAAATTAAAGCCAATAGAAAAACTAGGGACTAAAGCTACACGGCTGGGATGACACTTAAAAAAAGACCCAACGTCTTTACGTACCCAGCTTATAAATTTATCCTGTTTATCTTTTATCACACTACCATAAACCAGATAATCTAAGTCGTGATTTTGCCTAAAATCAAGCAAGGTTTCAGAAAGTAAACCCGAACCTGCCGTGTTGAGATGCGTATAATTTGCAGTGACCGGGAACTCCTTTTTTAAGTTTTTCATAAGGTTGAATAGCGATTAAATCTTGTAAATTTGATTTTCACACAATTTACTTTTTCTTATGTTCTCAAAAAAGCAGGAATCCACAAAAATAGACCGCGAACAGCGAGAACTTATAGAGCACGCACAATTTAGAATCAAGCAGAAAAAAAATCTCTTTAGACATTTTATCGTTTTTCTGGCAGGCGCGGTTCTTCTTATTATTCTGAATAAGTTTTTAGATTTTGGTACCAACTTCAGACCCGGTCAGGTCGATTGGTTTGTCTGGGCAGTATTGCTTTGGTTTTTCTTATTTCTAATTCATTTTCTGAATGTTTTTCTCTTCAGCAGTTTTATGAATAAAAAATGGGAACATGAGCAATTAGATAAACTGGTGGCTAAACAGAAAGAGAAGATTGCTAAACTTCAGAACAAAGTTGATCAAGAACACCCATTGCCCAATTCAACTGAGCCTAAAGCAATAAACCCCAATCCTCCTTTAAATCCCTAACCGATGAAAATTACGCTTATTGCCGCTGCTGCAGAAAATAATGCGTTAGGTAAAGACAATGACCTTGTGTGGCATTTACCTGATGATTTTAAACGTTTTAAGAAGCTTACTTCGCATCATCATATCATTATGGGAAGAAAGACTTTTGAGTCTTTCCCAAAACCTTTGCCTAACAGAACCCACATTGTTATTACCCGAAATTCAGAGTATGACGCCGGTGAAGGTATAATTGTGGTTGATAGTATAGACGCTGCTCTTGATGCTGTTATGAATGACGACAACCCATATGTGATAGGTGGCGGTGAAATTTATAAACTCGCATTAGATCAGGCTACGCATATAGAACTTACCCGTGTGCATAGCAGTTTTGAGGCGGATGCCTTTTTTCCTGAAATTGACGAGAACGATTGGGAGCTTGTTGCTGAAACATTTCATCCCAAAGATGAGCGCCACGATTATGCATTCACGTATTTAACTTATGCTCGACGCTGATTTTACAATTCATCTAAACCAAAGCTTTTCATTTTCAATTAAACAAGCCACACCTTTGAGTGGTGGTGATATCAATGCTGTTTTTCTATTAACTACTGATCAAGGCAATTTTGTGATCAAGATCAATGATGCACAGCGTTTCCCGGAAATGTTTTATTTAGAAAAACTAGGTTTAGAAAGCTTGGCTCAATCTAAAAGCTTTATCACACCAAAGGTTCTTGACGTTGGTATGTTTGAGACAAAGAGCTACCTACTTCTTGAACACATAGAAAGTGGAAAACCTAGCGTTGACTTCGACGAAATTTTTGCACAAAATCTGGCTAAAATGCATCAGCCTACGTCGGCTTTCGGTTTTCAAAAGGATAATTACATAGGTAGTTTGCCACAATACAATACCGAAGAAGCTTCAGCAGCAGATTTTTATATCAAGCAGCGTTTAATGCCACAATTTAAAATGGCGGCAGACCGTGGTTTTGCTTTTGAAGATGTAGATTTATTGTATAAGTCCATTCCTGATCTTATTCCTGATGAACCGGCAGCGCTTATTCACGGTGATTTATGGGGCGGTAATTTTATGGTCAATTCTGATGGAAATCCTGTGCTTATAGATCCTGCTACTTGTTATGCACCCCGTGAAATGGATTTAGCAATGATGCGCCTTTTTGGTGGTTTTAATCAAAATATATTTGATAAGTATCACGAAGTTTTCCCGCTTTGTGAAGGCTGGAAAGCGCGTATTAAACTTTGGCAACTTTATTACATTCTAGTTCACGTAAATCTTTTTGGGGGTCATTACTACAACACAGCAAACTCGATTCTCAAAACCTATATTTAATCTTCAACGGTTTGTGTGGTAATTAAAATAAGCATTCGATTGCGATGAGAAGGATTTCCCATAACGCTGTCTATTCTTTTTACAAAATTGATGGCACGAGCTTGCTTCAATATGCTCTCTTTATATTCTTTAAAATCATTTACAGGTAAAACCTGATCATCTACAATATAGATGTAATTTTCAGCATCTTTCTGATTTAAATAAAAATTAACCTGCATTTTAGATTCTTTTATAGATGCCTTTTTGCTTTCATTAGCCCATTGATATTTAGGATTTTTCTGGAGCGATAGATTACTGATCGCATCAAATTGAGCTGACACCGCATACGTTGAAAAGACGCAAACTAAAAAAGCCACTATTTTGAAATATCGATTGTGTTTCATCATGAAGATCGTTTCGTATATCATTCAAAGTAAGCAACTTTATAAGAATAAATACCGCACTTTGTATTTATAATTTCTAAATCCATATGTGTATGTGTATTTTTGCAGCACTATTTAGAAAAATCAAAATATGAAAGCATATATTTTTCCCGGTCAGGGAGCGCAGTTTACCGGTATGGGTAAGGACGTTTATGAAACTTCTGATGTGGCTCGTGAATTGTTTGAGCGCGCCAACGAAATACTAGGGTTTGATATTACCAAGATTATGTTTGAAGGCTCTGCTGAAGAACTTAAAGAAACTAAAGTAACCCAACCTGCGATCTTTTTACATTCGGTTGCGTTGTTTAAGGCTTTAGGAGATAGCGCTGTGCCACAAATGGTAGCGGGACATTCTCTAGGTGAAATTTCGGCACTTGTTGCTAACGGCGTATTAAGCTTTGATGACGGACTAAGATTGGTTTCGCAGCGTGCCCAAGCTATGCAAAAGGCTTGTGATAGTGTACCTTCTACAATGGCTGCTATTTTAGGCTTAGAAGACGAACTAGTTGAAGCTGTTTGCGCTGATGTTGATGGAGTGGTAGTAGCTGCGAATTACAATTGCCCGGGACAATTGATTATTTCCGGGGAAATCGAAGCAGTAAACGAAGCTTGTGAACGTTTAAAGGAGCGTGGTGCAAAGCGTGCCTTAGTGCTTCCGGTGGGGGGTGCTTTTCATTCTCCTTTAATGGAGCCAGCGCGCGAAGAACTTGCAGCTGCCATTGAGAAAACAACCTTTAGTACACCTACGTGCCCTATTTATCAAAACGTAAGTACTACAGCAGTAACCGATCCTGCAGAAATTAAAAAGAACTTACTTTTTCAACTAACGGCTCCTGTAAAATGGACGCAAAGTGTTGAAAATATGCTTAAAGACGGTGCCACAGAATTTATTGAAGTTGGCCCAGGTAAGGTATTACAAGGTCTAGTCAAAAAAGTAGACCGTCAAACTGCTACCAGTAGCGCTACGATCTAACAAGTAGTATTCTATTTTTTCACATAAAAAAAGCCCCGAACTTACGTTCGGGGCTTTCCCTTTTAATCTCTTAGAGATTACATATCGTCGTTTCCTTCAACTTCGTCCTCAACTTCTTGAGCACCTTCTTCGATAGCGTCACCGGTATCTTCAGCAGCCTCTTCTACTGCATCACCAGCATCTTCCATTGCATCTCCCATATCGTCAGCAGCGCTTTCCATTGCGTCTTCAGTTTTTTCTTCAGTAGTTTCGCGACAAGCAGAAACAGAAACCATTAATAAAAGTGCGAATGCACTGTACATAAATTTTTTCATAATTGATGTAATTTTAATTAGCGTTAATTGCTGTCAAATGTATATAAATTAACAGCGCTTATTCTTAAATTTTATTAAATTTTTTATCGATTTATGTTTTTGCTAAAAAAACCGCAAGCATTACAATGAATTGATTATCAGAATCTCTGACAATTTTGAATTTTTCAATAAACCGGGTTAACGCTAAAAAGCAAAAAGGGTATTTTAAAATCACTTTTAAAATACCCTTTTTTTTAAATTATCAAAGCTTACTAATGATCGTCGTTACCTTGTATCTCATCATTAAGTTCATCTGCTCCTTCTTGAATAGCATCCCCGGCTTCTTCAGCAGCTTGCTCTACATCTTCACCAATAGCTTCAACTGCTTCCTCGGTTTTTTCTTGAGTGGTTTCTCTACACGAAGACACTGCTCCTAAAATGGCGAGTGCCATCACGCTGTAATATAATCGCTTCATAATTTGAATTTTGAGTTACTTAATTAAAAATAATCATTTATCGCTAAAGCGGATTTTTTTCATTTAAGTATTTCCAATAACGTTTAGGTACGTGTTGCTGATGAAGTTTCTTATTAATTCGGCTTTTAATACCTGTACTTATAAAATAATCTTGCCACATCTCATCGTAATACTGCTCCTCTTCGTGAAGGCCATCTTTTAAATTATTGGCGTCAAAATCTAGCGTAACGAATGTTATGCTCTTAAGATCGTAATAAATACCATAGTTGCGCTTATGATCAACGATAACAAATTGCTGATCTGCATAACGATTCTTAAAATGCTTCGCAATGAGTGGAAGCACGTTAAAATCAGGTGCGACTAGTGCGATATACAGGTCATCTTTTGTCCGTTTAAATCTCACAAAAGCTTCCATCCTGTGTTTTTCCCGTCCTATTTGTTTGGTCCATTGAGCCAACTTGAGTACCGCCGGTTCCCCATAATCTTTGGCATTTTTAGTTTTCAACACATATTGAATCGCTTTTAGAATGTAAGATTCTTTTTCTCGCAATTCTGTCAAGAACGAGCGATACACCGTTGCGCTAAATTGTGGAAATTGTTTTAGTTTATCCCAAACGCGCGCTGCTTTGGTCTCATCGGTATATATGTGATTTTTTTCGGCGAAAAAATCAGGTTCGTAAAAACGTTCTTCTACTATTTCAGCATTAGGAATTCGCTCTTCATATACCACAAAAATAGCAGTCAGCAATCCTTCAAAACTTCCATCATAAATAAGTTTTTGAGCTTGCATTAAAACAAGGTTAGCTGATTATTATACATTTTCTGATACTTACTTTGAGAACTTTGAAGAATCATACTTTTAATACGTGCCGGCTCTAGATCCCGTCGTTCCCAGTCGCGGGAATCACAGATCATAAAATATTTAGCTCGGTTAAATGCGATGCCAATGGCTTTTAAATTCTCCCAATTCAATCTTCGGTATTTTCTGGCGTTTAAGATCTTGTATACAGATTTCATCCCCAATCCCGGTATCCGGGCAAGCATTCGTTTTTCGGCAGTATTGACATCAACCGGAAACAGATGCATATTGC
The DNA here is from genome assembly GCF_020310025.1 of Leeuwenhoekiella palythoae. Classification (GTDB taxonomy): domain Bacteria; phylum Bacteroidota; class Bacteroidia; order Flavobacteriales; family Flavobacteriaceae; genus Leeuwenhoekiella; species Leeuwenhoekiella palythoae. The sequence continues at coordinate 2,163,618 of NZ_CP084318.1, read as the reverse complement.
GCAAAGCCCAACTCAATTTAGGATCGATGTCCACATCTAAATTGGGATACTCTTTATTTAATAATTCGCGTACATCAAAACCATAAAACCGGAGTAACCAATCTGTTTGATATAATCTATTTTCTCTCAGCATAGGCACCTCAGTTCCTAACGCCGGCAGGCGCTCATCTTTTAAGACCGGCACATAACCTGAGTAGTACACACGCTTCATTTTATAGGTGCTATAATAATGCACAGCAGAATACATAATATCCTTATCACTCTCCCCCGTTGCACCTACAATCATTTGCGTGCTTTGTCCGGCAGGTGCATAAATAGGCGTTTTTCGGGAGAGTTTTTTATCTTCCTGATACTGTAAAATTTCATTCTTGACCTTTTCCATAGGTTTGATGAAATCCTTATGATTCTTTTCAGGAGCCAATAATTTGAGTCCGGAAACTGTGGGAATCTCAATATTGATCGAAAGTCTATCGGCATACAAACCGGCTTCACGCATTAGTTCGTCACTGCACCCGGGAATAGATTTTAAATGAATGTAACCGTTAAAATTTTCTTCTAAACGCAACTTTTTGGCCACCGCAATCAGCCGCTCCATCGTATGATCTGGACTTGAGAAAATACCACTGCTTAGAAATAAACCTTCAATATAGTTACGGCGGTAAAAATTGATCGTAAGATCTACCACTTCTTGAATCTTAAAAGCAGCGCGCTTGATATCATTGCTCTTTCGGCTCACGCAATAAGCGCAATCAAAAATGCAATGATTGGTAAGTAAGATTTTAAGGAGGGAAATACACCGGCCATCTTCAGTATAACTGTGGCAGATTCCCATTCCGGAACTATCCCCTAAACCTTTAGAAGTATTCTGACGCTTGCTTCCACTAGAGGAACACGAGACATCATATTTTGCTGCATCAGCAAGAATATTTAATTTTTCTTTTATTCGTTCAAAATTCATAGTAGGAATTTTTACAAAAATAAAGAATTTTTCCTATTGATGGATTTTTTCCTATCTTTAAATCGGATTTATTCCGAATTATTTTATTTTTACGCTATGGGAATCAATGAAGTATCTGGCGACATTCGTCGTTTTAAGCAAGTGCGCGAAGAACAAAACCTCACGCAATCAGAATTTGCCGAAGCTTTAGGCATCAAAAATTCAACTGCAGACATCGAGCGTGGTAGAACTAAACTTTCTGGTCAAGTAGTCACCGAATTATTACGGCTTTACAATATTAATCCCTTATGGTTATTTGGGTACAGCAATCAAAAATTATTGCACGCAGGTAAGGGTGACGTTAGCCCTAAGGTGGTGACGGTTGATCTTGCCGATAACGAAAATCTTGTTATGGTGAATCAGAAAGCTGCAGCCGGATACCCACATAATGTTCAGGATGTAGACTGGTATCAACAGCTTCCTGCTTTTGACCTTCCTTTACCACAATATCGCAATGCCACTTACCGTGGTTTTCAAATTGAAGGAGATAGTATGCTTCCTAATTTTATGCCCGATGACTGGGTTTTGGGGAAAGCTATCGCCAGTATGGACGAAGCTTCCACAAATAGGGTATATGTGGTGGTTTTACCGGATGCGGTGGTCGTAAAAAAGCTTCAGAAATTGCCAGACCCTTCAAAGGTATTACTCATTTCACTCAATCAAGAATATTTGCCATTTGAAGTTCAAGTGAGCGATATTCAAGAGTTATGGCAGGTAAACAGTAAACTTACCTTTCACTTAGACTCTCCTTCTGAGAGTAGTTTACTCAAAGAATTACAGCAAGGTATGGAAGAACTTAAAAGTCAAATGCGCAACCTCAAATAATTTTCTCGAGAATTATACTATAAAACAAAAAAATCCACCGTATACACGGTGGATTTTAGTTTGTTGTTTGTTGTCAGATGCTGATTAGTGGTCTACTTTTATTTTAGTATCTCCGTCTGCATCTTCTTTAATCTTTACCTCTTTTTCTTCAGACTCCATTTTGATTTTATAATTACCATCATCATCTGTTTTGGTATCGATCTCAGCTCCTTCTTCTTTCATTTCTTCTACAAGTTTTTCCTTTTCACTTTGCTCACGACACGCTGTGAATGAAATAGAAACCACTAAAAGAAGACTTGCTAAAAAACTAATCTTTTTCATCTTTATATTATTTGTTATCATCACCAATATTTTCAATTTCTTCGTCAATCTCCTTATTGACTTCAGCATCTACTTTTTTTGCTGTACGTTCTAGAATTCCTTCATCGTCTTTCTCAACTTCTACTTCTTTAACGACCACAGTTTCTTTTTCTTCCTGTTCTCTACACGAGTAGGTGTTAAATGCTAAAAGACCTAAAACAAAAATTCCAATTACTTTTTTCATGATTTAATGATTTGGTTGAAGGGCAAATCTAGATAGAAATGCCTTTGGTATTTTAAAAGAATTGATAAATGATTGCTAAAAATTCTAAATAATGCGTTAAAGCAGAATAGTTTAGCAGCGCGTACCTCTTGAGAACAGTACCTTTAACCGAAAAAGATGAACTTTCAGAATTTATATGCGTTTTTAAGAGCTTTGCAAAAAAACAATGCAAAAGAATGGATGGATGATAACCGAAAATGGTATCACGAGATCAGAGATTCTTATATTGAATGGCTCACGCAAATGGATTTACAATTGAGTGAGATCGATCCTAATTACACGCATACTCCAGGCAAAAAAGCGATCAACAGAATAAATAATAATTTGCTTTACCACCCTAACAAACCCATTTATAAAGATCACTTTGGTGCAGGTTTAGATCAGGAAACCAAACAGGGAGATTTTTATATCCACCTAGGCACTTCAGAGAGTTTTATTGCCGGTGGTTTTTACAAACCCAAATCTTCTTTACTTAAAAGTATTAGACAAGCGATTGACTACAATGGTGAGGAGCTAAAGGCTATTCTCAACAAACCTAGCTTTAAAGAAGTCTTTGGAAATCTGGTAGATGACGGTGACAGTCTCCAAACTGCACCTAAAGGTTTCTCACAAGATCACGAACATATAGATTTGCTGCGCCGCAAGACTTTTGCAGTTCAACATAATCTAACTCAAAAAACAGTAATGAGTGCTGACCTTGATAATCAGGTCATAAAGATCTATAAAGAAATGCTTCCGTTTAGAACCTATTTAAATCAAGCCGTTAGCGTCTGATCTATATAAGCCATAATCTTAGGCGTTGCACCTCTATTGTTTGAGATAAAATTACCAGAAATGATTCCTGTTTTTAGTCTGAAATTGGCATCGGTCGTCAATTTCTGAAGCAGCGCAGTAGTTTCTTCAAGATTCGCAACGGTAAATAGTCCGGCTAAGGTTCTCAGATCTTGAGCTTCCGGAAATTTTTCGATGTGAATCCCAGTGATGATGGGCACTCCAAAGGTTGCAGGCTCTAATATATTATGCAAACCGGTGGTTCCCGCTGCGCCGCCTACATAGGCAAGATCAGCATAAGCATAGATCTTAGATAAAAAACCTATTGCATCAACAATTAAAATATTCGCTTCATAATTTTTATCAGATTGAAGGTTTGAAAAGCGCTTAGAAGGCCTTTTTAAAACTTGCTCTAATTCCTGTATACGGTCTTCATCCACTTTATGCGGAGCGATCAAAATTTTGATTCCGCTTGCGGTATTTATAAAATCCGACAGTAAAGTAATGTCTTCAGGCCAGGTACTTCCGCAAACTAATAAAAGGTCAGCTCCTTTAAAACGCTCGATTTCCGATAAAAAGTTATCATAACTCAATTGACGATGCACCCGGTCAAAACGGGTATCGCCACTCACTTCAGCATTCTTAAAACCCAATTGCTGCAATTGATCTAAAGAAGAAGAATTCTGAAGAAAAAAATAGTCGAAAGCCCTTAGCGACTGTGTCATCCACCTACCATAAAATTTAAAAAACGGCTGATCAGCTCTAAACACTCCGGAAACTAAAAGCGTAGGCACTTTTAGTTTTTGAAGGGTATTGAGGTAATTAGGCCAAAACTCATACTTTACAAAAATTGCCAGTTCTGGTTTTACCACTTTTACAAAACGCTGAGCATTTCTTTTGGTGTCTAAAGGCAAATAAGTCACCAAATCAGCCAGCGGTGTTGCTTTCTTTACGGTATAGCCTGAAGGCGAAAAAAAAGTAAGTACAATTTTGTAGTCTTTGTACTTCGCCCGGAGCTCTTCTAGAACAGGAACGGCTTGCTCATACTCTCCGAGAGAAGCGGCGTGCACCCAGATCGTTTGATCTTGAGCTGATAGTTTTTCCTCTAAAACTTTAAATATGCCACGACGTACTTGATAGAATTCTTTCAAGGATTTTACAAACACTCCCAACACCGGAAGCATCACGTGAAACAAGCTGATCAAAAGGGAATACAAGTGGCGCATAAGGACACAAAAGTAGCCTTTTCTACCTAAAAAATACATTGGCTAAAGCGGCTAGATTTCGTAATTTTGTAACACTAAAATAAAAGCCGATTCACACAAACTCCCACAACCTCAAAGGGTTTTGAAAAAAGGTATTCGGCGTAAGATTCAGCTATGAGAAAAATACAAATGGTTGACCTTAAAGGTCAATACGAACCTATAAAAGAACAAGTAAACAGAACCATTCAAGAAGTAATAGACACAACTGCGTTTATCAACGGACCAGAAGTTCACGGTTTTCAGAAAGATTTAGAAGACTACCTGAATGTAAAGCATGTGATTCCTTGTGCCAACGGAACTGACGCTTTGCAAATCGCAATGATGGGACTTGGGCTAAAACCGGGAGACGAAGTGATCACAGCTGATTTCACATTTGCAGCTACCGTTGAAGTAATTGCGTTGCTTCAGTTAACACCGGTTTTAGTTGATGTGGATCCTGTTGATTTTAATATTGATATTGAAGCGGTAAAAAAAGCCATTACTCCAAAAACAAAGGCGATTGTTCCTGTGCATCTTTTTGGTCAGGTTGCAAATATGGATGCGTTACTTGAACTTGCTGAGGAGCATAATCTATTTGTAATTGAAGACAATGCCCAAGCCATCGGCGCTGATTACAAGCATAAAGATGGTTCTACTTCTAAAACCGGAACCATTGGTCACGTGGGAAGCACTTCATTTTTTCCTTCCAAAAATCTAGGTTGCTACGGAGATGGTGGTGCAATTTTTACAAATGATGATGCTTTAGCACATACCATTAGAGGTATTGTAAATCACGGGATGTATGAGCGCTATCATCACGATGTCGTAGGTGTAAACTCGAGATTAGATTCTATTCAGGCGGCAGTATTGCGTGCTAAGCTTCCGCACCTTGATAACTACAATGCCCGAAGAAGAGCTGCTGCACTTAAATATACTGAGCATCTAAAAGACCATCCTAAAGTAATTACACCAAACATCGTAAGCGGTGATCCTAACGCGCACGTTTTTCACCAATACACGTTGCGTTTGCAAGGCGTAGATCGTGACGCTCTTGTAAAACACTTAAATGCTAACGATATTCCTTGCGGAGTGTATTACCCTATTCCGCTGCATAAACAGAAAGCTTATGCTGATGCTCGTTATAATGAAGATGACTTTACCATCACCAATCAATTAGTGAAAGAAGTGATCTCATTACCAATGCATTCTGAGCTAGATAATGAGCAAATTGAGTATATTGTAACTAAAATCTTAGAATTTATCGATTAAACAACTATCCACATGCGCATCACACTTCTCTCGCTGGCATTAGCTCTTTTAAGTAATATTGCTTTTGCTCAAAAAACGTATTTACACGTTGGTAAACTCGTTGACACCAAAAACGGAAAAGTCTTAAACGAACAAACGATTATCGTTTCGGGAGATGAAATTGAAGATGTAATTGATGGTTATGAATCTGGTGCCGGAAAGGTCATAGATTTAAAAGACAAAGTTGTACTTCCTGGTTTTGCTGATTTGCACGTACATATTGAAACCGAAACCAGTCCTACGCGTTACCTAGAAGGGTTTACACTTAATGAAGCAGACATCGCTTACAAAGCGCAAGAGCTTGCATTACGCACCTTAAATGCTGGGTTTACCACAATTAGGGATCTTGGCGGAAGCGGTGTAAATGTCTCCCTACGCAATGCGATAAATACAGGAAAAGTATTAGGTCCTCGAATTTTCACCGCCGAAAAAGCGATTGGCACCACTGGCGGGCACGCTGATCCTACAAACGGATACCGCAAAGATCTAATGGGTGATCCGGGACCTAAAGAAGGTGTTGTGAACAATGTAGATGACGCCCGTAAAGCGGTAAGACAACGTTATAAAAACGGCGCCGATTGGATTAAAATCACCGCGACCGGTGGCGTTTTAAGTGTAGCAAAAAATGGTCAGAATCCTCAGTTTACTGAAGAAGAGATTGAAGCTATAGTGACCACTGGAAAAGATTACGATTTGCAAGTGGCTGCTCACGCACACGGAGACGAAGGAATGCAGCGCGCCGTGCGAGCAGGTGTAAAGACCATTGAGCACGGCACTTTGATGAGTGAAGAGACTGCAGATTTAATGAAAAAGCACAACACCTACTATATACCTACTTTGAGTGCTGGTAAATATGTTGCAGAAAAGGCAAAAATAAAAGATTACTACCCTGCAGTGATCGTCCCTAAAGCATTAGAGATAGGACCTCAACTTCAAAAAACCTTCGCGATGGCGTACAACAAAGGAGTCAATATCGCCTTCGGGACCGATGCCGGCGTGTTTCCGCACGGGGAGAATGCTAAAGAATTTGGATATATGGTTGAGGCCGGTATGACCCCGATGGAAGCGATTCAATCTGCAACTATTGAGACTGCTAAAGTACTCAAAGCTGAAGAAGCGCTGGGGCAATTAGCAGCAGGTTTTAAAGCAGACATCATCGCAGTTGAAGAAGACCCTATACAAAATATCAATACCTTAAATGAGGTGACTTTTGTAATGAAAGCAGGTGAGGTAATTAAAGAATAATTTCCACCCCTCACCTTTTAAGTATACCACCTCAGGGCAAACCCGAGAGACATTTATTAATTGGAAAAACGTTTTCAATTTCTAAGCAAGCATCTGATTATCAAACCCTTTGGCGGTGCCAATAAATTTTAAAACCAAACTGTTTTATCTTCAATAGCGTCGCGCTCTCCAGCAAGCGGCTCCTCTTCATAAGCGCCTAAATAAAAGAACCCTAAGCATTCTTCACCGGTATTTAGCTTTAGTTCTGTATGCATAGCTGTTCTATAACCCGGCGAACTCCAATAGCCACCAAGGCCTAATTCTCCCGTCATAAGCCATAGATTTTGCACAGCCATCGCAGTAGCAGCCACTTCTTCCCATTCAGGAACACTCTCTTTAGGATCGCGCTGCATACAGATCACAATGACCGCTGCACTTGTGGTCACTTTTTCAAGCGTTTTTTTCAGCTTAAATGCAGAAAATTGATGTTCAGGAGTGGTAGCCGTGTAGGCTTTCTCTATAAATTCAGCGAGTACGCTGAGTGAATCCTCTCTAAAAACTTTAAAACGCCACGGTTGCGTTTTACGATGAGTAGGCGCCCAGTTTGCAGCTTCGAGTAATATTTTTATTTCTTCTTTTGAAACTGCTTTTCCTGAAAATTGATTCGGAAAAATAGATCTTCTATTTTTGATTATTTGCTTTAACATAGTTCAATTCTTTACTTCAAAGTTAGCAAGTATAACACAGCTAAACATCTGAAGCCCCAATTTCTATCTTAGAATTCTTCAGAAAATTGAAAAAACACATCGAAAAAAAGGGATAAACCACCCCCTAATTTTTTAGCAATCAGCGGATTTAAAATTTCACAGGGTTAAAATTTAGTTATATTTGTACTCCCCTAGATCTCAATTTCAACCTATTATTTTTTAGCTATGCAGGTAATCTCAAGCAAGCGTTTTCTACAATTTTTTCTTTTTCTATCACTTTCGCTCACATACGCTCAAGAAAAGGAATTAGACAAAGCCGCCAAAAAGTTTGAAAGTTATGCCTTTATCGATGCACAAAAAATCTATTTACGATTAGCAGGGGAAGGTTATGAATCTGAAGAACTTTTTAAAAAACTGGGGGACAGTTATTATTTTAACGGCAAATACGAAGAAAGTGCCAAATGGTACAAAAAACTTTACGATAAATACCCGGAATCCTTAACACCAGAAGACCTATTCAGATACGCACAATCCCTCAAAGGGGTGCAACAATACGAAGCCTCAGATCGTATTATGGAGTTGTTTCGCAAGGAAAAAGGTGAAGATTCTAGGGCAGAATTATTTAATGAAGAGCCAGATTATCTTGAGGAAATAAGCTACAGCGAAAGCGAATATGAAGTTGAAAATTTGAGAAGAACCAACTCACGATTATCTGACTTTGGCCCGATGATCTATGAGAACAAATTGATCTTTTCTTCTGCCAGAGACACAGGATCTACCGCACGCTACATCCACAAATGGAACAACGAACCTTTTTTAGATTTCTATCAAGCGCCCATAGATGTTGAAACCGGTGATCTTGGAGCAGTAGAAAAGTTCGGCGGCATACTCAACTCCCGCTATCACGAGTCTTCCCCTACTTTTACCAGCGATGGGAATACTATGTATTTTACCCGAAACAATTTCAGTCAAGGCGTAAAACGCAGTGATAAAAATGGTACTGTTAGACTTAAGATTTTCAAATCGGTTAAAAAAGGCGGAAACTGGAGTGCGCCGGTAGAACTTCCGTTTAATGATGATGATTATTCAGTTTCACACCCCGCACTTAGCCCGGATAATAAAAAGTTATACTTCGCATCTGATATGCCGGGAACCGTTGGTTTTTCAGACATCTGGGTGGTTGATATTTTAGGCGATAATGAATACAGCGCTCCTGAAAATCTGGGGCCCATCATCAATACCGAAGGGCGTGAGAACTTTCCGTACATCAGTAAAAAAGGAAACCTTTATTTCTCTTCAGACGGGCGACCCGGACTTGGAGGTCTTGACATCTATGTTGTTGCTACCAAGAAAAATGGAGACGTGGCCTATGTTATCAATCTAGGAAAACCGGTCAACAGTCCGCAAGACGATTTTGCTTTCATCGTTGATGATTACCGCAATATGGGCTACTTTTCAACCAATCGTTATTACGGAATGGGAAGTGATGATATCTTCAAATTCACTAAAAAACCGGTAGAGATCCCGGTTTGTGAATCACTCATCACAGGTACGGTTAGAGATAAAGAAACCGAACTTCCTATACCAACCGCTACGGTGAGCATTCTAGATCTGGAAGGAAATGTTCTTGCCAGTACGCCTGTAAATGAAAATGCAGAGTATTCATTGAGTGTCATCTGCGGCCAACAGATTCTTATTCGCGCCAGCGAACCGGAATACTATTCTGCGGAAGAACTCGTAACAGTGCCTAAAGATGGCGGCGATATGGTTGTTGATCTTTATCTAGAACCGCGCATCACCAAAATCAACCAAGGTGATGATCTTGCTAAACTTCTAGATTTGAAACCCATTTATTTTGATTTTGATCGCTTTAATATAAGACCGGATGCTGCCGAAGAATTGACTAAGGTGCTGGCAGTTATGGAGTCAAATCCAACTTTAGTTGTTGAAATACGCTCGCATACGGATAGTCGCGGAATCGATTCTTATAACCTAAGTTTATCTGACAAACGAGCAAAATCTACAGCAGACTGGATCGTAAGTAGAGGTATTGATCCTACTCGAATTTCGGGTAAAGGATTTGGAGAAACCGAACTCATTAATGATTGCGGAAATGGATCTGATTGCACCGAAGAGCAACATCAACTCAACCGTCGCTCAGAGTTTATTGTGATCAGTTTTTAATGCTTTAAAGAAAACTTGTTCAATGCAATTTTTAATATAAACCCTTTAATGACAAATAAAAAATGAGCGCTAAAAGCGCTCATTTTTTATACCCAAAACTAAACTCTAATTATTGGTTTTGGTCGTGTCTTGCGTTGCTTTCTTCTTTCCAAAGAGACCGCCTAAAACATCCTTAACCACTTTTTCTGTAGTGGTTTTAGTTGTTGTAGAGACTGAATCTTTTCCGGTCTTTACTGCGGTAGAATCTGTAGTGGTTTTAGTTCCGCCTAATAGTCCGCTTAAGGCTTGTTTTACTTTATCTTCTCCTTGTTGCTTCAACTTATCCTTTTGTGTAGCTACAATTTGTTGGGTAAGATTTGTAACTGCTTGTTGCGTATTAAGCGATACTTGCGGACTTGTAAAATTACCACTCAACGTCACCGGAAGGTCTACCGTATAGCTCTCAAGGTCTGCATTGCTCAGACTCGCCAATGTATTACCTACTTTCGACCCTAAATAACTCCCCGGAACTTTTAAATTAAGCGTATAATTCATTGTGTTTTCAAGACTATGCGTTCCGCTAACTCCAACGTTGATTCCTTTTATATTAAAGTCAAATGGCTTTACCGTAACCAAACCATTATCAAAACTCAGTTGGGTTTTTAAATTACTCAGATCCAGATTTTGAAGATTTATAAAATCAAGTTTATCATCTAAAGCACTTATAAGCTTCATCTTCTCAGGCTTGACCTCTACAGTTAGCAACTGTGCAAGCGCGTTTCCGGCAAGGGATGAAAGCACCGGTGTTAGATCGTCTCTTAAATTCCCTTTTAGCTGAATATTGGTATTCAATGCTCCTTGTAAAGCTTTTGCAATTGGAGTTAATTGCTGAAGCATTTCAAGACCTTCAAAAGATTGACTGATATCAACACTCTTAAGATCAAGCGCCATCTCAAAAGTTGGTGTTGTACTTTTGGTGCTCACATTCCCATTGAGCCCGATAGCTCCCCCAAAAATATCAGAGCGAATATTATTTAAGCTTGCTGTCTCATTTTGAACGGTAACATTTCCGCTTACATTTGACAAGGTAATATTGTCATAAATCACTTTACCTGCTTTAAAGTCAAGCGTCGCGTCTAGAAAAGAAGGAATTTTTATCGCAGTATCTCCGGAAGCTGTCGCACTCGTAGAAGCACTTTTCTCAGCTGAAGTTGCTGCAGTAGATTCTTCCTCAACCACGCTAAAGTCCGCGAGATTGATCACCTTAGAATTTACGGTAAAGCGCCCTTTTAAATCTTCTTTTGACAGCACAAACGGAATCAAGTTTTCTATACTTCCTTTTGCAGAAATATCAGTTTGCCCGGTTTGTGCATCCAGATTGTTTAGTGTGATCGTTCCGGGATTGAAGGTCACGTTAGCCGAAGCCATATTCAACACATTAGGCAATTCAGGAGAAACATATTTAAACTCCTTTAAACTTGCCGTACCCGAACTTTTGATATTTTGATACCGTTCTTTCTCAACGCTTTCCATATCAAAATTAGCCGTCATATCAACAGTTAATAGTCCGTTGATGTCTTGATCTAATTCTAATGGATACGCTTTCTCGAGATTGGCTAAATTCAATTTACCCTTCAACGCCAGATCAACAAGCGGATTTGTAGTAAGTCTATCTATTCTACCTTTGGCATTAAACACATCTTGATCAATTCTAAAGTTGAGATTCCCCAATCGTAGATAGGTATCATCAACATTACCTGTTTCATTCATAATCTGAGCGTCAATGATGATATCATTAACCGATTTTGGAAGATCTGGATATTTAAAAGACGCGTTATTAGATTGAATCGCAATATCCAGCATAGGTATATGCGTTTCATCAACCACTCCATTTATTCTACCATTCACTTTAAAATCGCCGGTTGTGGTCACGCCGTCTAGATTTTTAGCATAAACCTCGGGGATCACTCCTAAGAAGTTTTTAAAGTCACTAGATGGTGTTTCAAAAGCAAGGTCAAGTTCATTATTATTCTCATTGACTTGAATAAATCCTTTGAATACTAAAGGCAATTGGTTGATTAAAGCCTCATTTTCTTTAAAAGTGTAGCGTTGCTCTTCAAGGTTCATTTCGATTACTGCATCCAGAGCAATCTTATTGGCATTAAGGTAATTCACCCCATCAAAATCAAAAGATGCCAGCGCAGTCGTAGTCGTATTTAGGTTAGACACGGCTGCAGAAAAATCGCCGTCTCCTTCGTGATTGACTTCGGCTAACCTTAAAAAGGTTTGCGTACTTTCATCTAAATAATTTATTCTGGAATTATTCAATTCATAATGTTGCACATCAAAACTAAAACCACCTGAGCTATCCGCTAAAGTATCTTGCGTAGCGGTAGTTGCCGGGCTTTCTTTGGCAATATCATAATTGGCATTTCCAAGGCTATCAACTTTAATATTTACAAAACCTTCATCAAGCCGAATTGCATCGATCTGGATGGGTTTTCCCGATGAAGTCTTAAACAACTGCATCACGCCCATATCTAATTGAAGCGTTGCGCCGCTGGCAAGCGTATCGCCGGCAAAAGGCGCATTATTTACTACACTAAAATTTTGCACTTGCACGGCAGCATCAGGAAAACTGCTGAATAGCGTAAGATCAAAATCTTCCCAAGCCACAGTGGCATTGAGATTTTCGTTGATCGATTTCTTTAAAAGTTCTTCAAGCTGCCCTCTAAACAAGAAAGGAGCAGCGATCAAACCAATGATCAATACCAGAAGTACGATCCCTATAATTTTAAATACCTTTTTCATAATTCTATAATTTTTCTTCTTTCTGAAAAGCATTCAACTCAGCCCCGATCTCTTCCCCGGGCGCTAATTTGAAGCGTTTTCTAAACAAATAAACACCCAGATATAAAAAGGGTGTATCACAAACGGCAACCAATACTTTAAATAAAAAACCACTTAAAAGAAGCGTTCCAAACAGACTCCATTCAATCTTATTAAACGCACACAAAAGCAACAACACGGTAGCGGTATCTACAAACTGACTAAAAAAGGTAGAGAAGTTGTTGCGTATCCACAGGTGTTTTCCTTTAGTCAGGCGTTTCCAGAAATGAAAAAGTTGAATGTCTATATACTGTGCAAATAGGTAAGCCATCATCGATGCCATCACCGCAACTACCGTAGCGCCAAAAACTTTATCAAACAATGCATTATCTACAGGAGACCAATCTGTGGCAGGCACCACTGCCGAAGTATACACGATAAGCAATGAAAAAATTGAGGCAAAAATACCGGCGGTCACCACTTGGTTAGCTTTCTTTTTTCCGTAGATCTCACTGATCAAATCGGTTATTAAGAACGTGATGGGATACGGCAAAATTCCAACGGAAATCTCAAACCTGTATAACCCAAAAAAATCCCAGTAAAAAAACTTCTGAAAGATCAAATTAGAAACCACCAGAGAGCATATAAACAAAGCTCCCAAAATAAAATAGATGCGGTAGGCTGCCAGCGCATCTCTCTGGCTCATTGATGCTTGCGTCAAACTCTCCTCTTTTAAAGGTTCTTTTGATCAAAATTAGCAGAATGCACGGGGCTTTTACTTAAATTGCTCTTAAAATATTTAAGGCCAAAATCTCATTAAACCGCTACAACACATACTCTTATCACTAGGCAGCAATCAAGGAGATTCGTTTGAAAATCTGCAACGCGCCGTTGATGGTATATTTCAAAATATAGGCAGCATAAAACAACTTTCTCCAGTTTATAAAACCAAAGCCTGGGGTTTTGAGGGTGCTGACTTTTTAAACTGCACCCTCTCAGCCACCACTACTTTAGATGCCGAAGCCACCCTAGACGCGCTGCTCGCTATCGAAAAACAATTGGGCCGGGAGCGCAAAGAACAAGCAGGTTACAGCGATCGCCCTATTGATATAGATTTGCTGTTTTATGGAGACAGCATAGTTGAAACCCAAAAACTGAGTCTTCCGCACCCGCAGTTACAAAAACGCAATTTTGTTTTGTTTCCGCTACGAGATATCGCCGCAACATTCAAACATCCTCTTCTAAAAAAATCTATAGAAGAATTAACTGCAGAAACCCCAGATGCAGAAATCCCTGAAAAACAATCTAAATGGCTTAAAAATCCGCAGGCCGCATATACCTTCAGCACACATAATTATATTGCCATCGAAGGAAACATTGGCGCCGGAAAAACTACTTTAGCCACTAAAATTTCTGAGGATTTTAATGCTAAACTCATTTTAGAACGTTTTAAAGACAATCCTTTTCTACCCAAGTTTTACGAAGATCAGGCGCGCTATGCTTTTCCGCTGGAAATGTCATTTTTGGCTGATCGCTACCAGCAGCTGCTGGATGACATAGGTCAATACGACCTTTTTAAAGATTTTATGATCGCCGACTATGATAGTCAGAAATCATTGATTTTTGCAAAAGTCACACTGAGCGAAGAAGAATACAGTTTGTATCAAAAATTGCACGGAATCATGTATCGTGAGATCGCAAGGCCTGACTTATATGTTTACCTCTATCAAAACACCGAGCGCCTGCTTGAAAATATTAAAAAGAGAGGACGTTCTTATGAACAGGATATTTCTGAAAGTTATCTTATTGACATCAACAAAGGGTATCTGAATATGATCAAGAATAAACGAGGAAACAATGTCAAGATCATTGACATTTCCGGTTTAGATTTTGTTGAAAACAGAGCAGATTATTTAAAAGTGCTAGATGCACTACAGGCTGTGGAATAGCAGAAGACAAAAAATAGTTTGCAATCGCTTGCTGAGCAAATCGGTAAAGAACAATGCTCTACCAGATCTCAACCAGCCTAAGAGGTCAAATTATACTGAAGCGCATCTTCAAATTTTTAACGAATGACAGAAAAACAGGCTTCGTTGTAATTGCTTCAGTTTTTTGCAAATTAGTTTTAAGAAAAGTAGATAATTCCGAGAACAGCGATCATTATAGCAAACCCTATAATCACGCCCATGAATATTCCGAAGCGTCGTCCATCCTTAATTCCTCGCACGTAAGACGCGTAATCAAAAGCTTTAGTTTTCATTTAAGTTGGGTTTTGGTTGAGAACGTAAAGATTCAAAGTTTAATTGCACCCCAACTGCATTTTAAAGAAACATTAATAAAGATTTATGATTAACAATTATACTTACTATTCACAATGTTAAAAATTAAGAGCTTTTAAGTAGCTTTGCATACATATCCCAAAGAACAATCCCCACACTTACTGAAATATTAAAACTATGTTTAGTACCCACTTGAGGGATTTCTAAAACCGTGTTGGCAGCATTCACAACATTCTGCTTCACTCCCTTAACTTCATTACCAAAGATCACCGCGTATTTTGAATGCGCCTCAACAACAAAATCATTCAACATCACGGCTTGCTCAGCTTGCTCAACAGCCACTACTTGATATTGATTTTCTTGCAATTCTTTTACCGCATCTAAAGTAGATTCGAAATAGTTCCAACGTACAGATTCTGTTGCTCCTAAGGCCGTTTTGGTAATATCTTTATGAGGCGGTTGTGCACAGATTCCGCAGAGATAAATTGCTTCGATCAAAAAGGCATCAGCTGTTCTGAAAACCGAACCGATATTATTTAAACTTCTAATATTGTCAAGCACCACAATAATGGGTGTTTTTTCGGCCTCCTTAAACGCTTCTACAGATTTACGATCGAGTTCGCTGTTCTTTAATTTTCTATTCATACCGCAAAAATAAGCTTCCGTAAGAAAAGCTCATAGTTAAGAATAGCATTGCTGTTGCTTATTGTTGAAAACAAATAAATAACTGGTTGCGTTTAACTCCTCTAAAACCTTGCGTATTTTTTAAATTTATCCCGCACAAACAGCAGCGAAAACTTACATTTAAAAGCGCTTCTGTGATGCTTCAATCCCTTTCAGATTTTTAAGATTTTATGGCAAAAAAGACCAAAGCAAAAAGTGTTACGCCACTGATGAAACAGTACAACAGCATCAAGACCAAGTATCCTGATGCAATGTTACTCTTTAGAGTAGGCGACTTTTATGAAACTTTTGGTGAAGATGCCGTCAAAGCTGCCGGGATTCTAGGCATTATCCTAACCAATAGAAATAATGGAAGTGAACGCTCAGAACTTGCGGGCTTCCCACATCACTCACTCAATACATACCTTCCAAAACTGGTTAAGGCAGGCTGCCGCGTGGCAATTTGCGACCAGCTTGAAGACCCAAAACAAACTAAAGGGATTGTAAAACGCGGCGTTACCGAGCTAGTCACACCCGGAGTGTCTCTAAATGATGAAGTGCTGCAGTCTAAAAGCAACAACTTCCTGGCCGCGATACATTATGGTAAACGCCTTCTAGGCCTCTCTTTTCTTGATGTGTCTACGGGTGAATTTCTAACTGCGCAGGGCGATATTGCCTATATAGATAAACTGTTGCAAAATTTCGCTCCCAGCGAATTGCTCATAAATAAGAAAAACAAAGCTGATTTTAAGGAAGATTTTGGGGCTGATTATCATATTTTTTATCAGGAGGATTGGGTTTTTAAGCCTGATTATGCGCAGGAAAGTCTCAATAAACATTTTGATACCAAATCTTTAAAAGGTTTTGGTGTTGAACATCTGGAAGAAGGGATCATTGCTGCCGGAGCGGCGTTACACTATCTGAGTGAAACGCGCCATGATAAGCTTCAGCATATTTCCAGCATTGGTCGTATCGCCGAAGATGCCTACGTGTGGATGGATCGTTTTACCATTCGCAATCTTGAGTTATATCAAGGCACATCGGTCAAGTCTATCACTCTACTCGACGTGATCGACAAAACAATCAGCCCTATGGGCGGGAGGTTGCTTAAACGCTGGCTGGCGCTTCCATTAAAAAATCTTGAGCCCATTCAAGAGCGTCATGAGATTGTAGATTTTATACTCAACCATCCGGATTTTTATGACAAAGTTTCGGCGCATATAAAAAAGATTGGCGATGTTGAGCGGTTGATTTCTAAAATAGCAACCGGTAAAGTGGCGCCGCGAGAGGTCATTCTTCTAAAAAATTCTTTAGAAGCGATGATCCCAATAAAAGCGCTTGCTCAAAACTCAGAGAATAAAGCATTGCAAATTCTTGGGGAAAAAATCAACAATCTTGAGCATTTAAGAGAAAAAATTAAAGAAACCCTTACCGAAGACGCACCGGTTAGTGTTTTAAAAGGAAACACGATTGCTGAAGGTTTCCACAGCGAACTTGACGAGTTACGCAACTTGGCAACTTCGGGGAAAGATTATCTTGATAAAATGCTGGAGCGTGAAACCGAACGCACCGGGATCACTTCACTCAAAATTGCTTCCAATAATGTATTTGGCTACTATATTGAAGTGCGCAATACGCATAAAGATAAAGTTCCCGCAGAATGGATTCGCAAGCAGACCTTAGTCAACGCAGAACGTTACATCACCGAAGAACTGAAAGAATATGAGGCAAAAATTTTAGGTGCCGAAGAACGTATTCTTGGTATTGAGCAACAGCTTTTTGCGCAATTAGTAAGTTGGATCACGCAGTTCATAGAGCCGGTGCAAACCAATGCGCATACCTTAGCACAACTAGATTGTTTACGCTCGTATGCCTGCCTGGCCAAAGAAAACGGCTATTGCAAACCCAGCATGGATGATACCTATGAATTGGAGATCACCGAAGGTCGCCATCCCGTCATTGAAAAACAACTCCCCATAAGTGAGCCTTACATCGCTAATGACACCTATTTAGACCGTGACACGCAACAAATGATTATGATCACCGGTCCTAATATGTCTGGTAAATCTGCTATTCTGCGTCAAACAGCTTTGATTGTGCTGCTTGCACAAATGGGTAGTTTTGTTCCGGCGAAAGCGGCGCGTATTGGCCTGGTCGATCGCATCTTTACACGCGTGGGAGCCAGCGATAATATTTCAATGGGCGAATCAACTTTTATGGTTGAAATGAATGAAACAGCCAGCATTTTGAATAACATTTCTGAACGCAGCCTTGTGCTTCTTGACGAAATAGGTCGCGGTACCAGTACTTATGATGGGATTTCTATCGCTTGGGCAATCAGCGAATATTTACACGAGCATCCGGCGAGGCCTAAAACGTTATTCGCGACCCACTATCACGAACTGAATGATATGGGCGAAACCTTTAATCGAATCAAAAACTTCAATGTTTCGGTAAAGGAGCTTAAGGACAATGTTTTATTCTTACGAAAACTTATTCCCGGTGGAAGCGCGCACAGCTTCGGGATTCACGTTGCTAAAATGGCCGGAATGCCCCAGCAAGTACTACACAGAGCTAATAAAATGCTGGCGCAATTAGAACAATCCAACCGAAAAGAAGAAAATCGCGATGCATTAGTCACAGTTGAAGATGATGAAATGCAACTTAGTTTTTTCAACCTAGACGACCCACTTTTAGAAGAAATTAAAGACGAAATCCTTCTTACAGATATAGATACACTCACGCCGGTAGAGGCTTTAATGAAGCTCAATGAGATAAAGCGTATGCTTGTCAGAAACAAAAAAAATCAGGTTTCATAACCACTTTTATTTTTTTCTGAAAAATGCTTTGCAGATTAAAGAAATCTTGTAAATTTGCATCCGCATTAGACAACAGGTCTTATGTAATGCGAAAGTAGCTCAGGGGTAGAGCATCACCTTGCCAAGGTGAGGGTCGCGGGTTCAAATCCCGTCTTTCGCTCAAAACAACACTCCATTAGACAATGGGGTTTTTTATTGACAGCCCAAGCTCGGGTGGTGGAATTGGTAGACACGTTGGACTTAAAATCCAATGAACATTAGTTCGTACGGGTTCAAGTCCCGTCCCGAGTACAGAGAACCTCTAGTAATGCACTAGAGGTTTTTCTTTTTATATACACTTCTGAATGTCATTTCTTTAACTAATAAATTATGTTAAATAATATTTTAGATTTGAAAAATGCCTTTCAACTTCACTATCTTTGCTCTGATTTTAAATCTCATCCCTAACTTACATATTTTATAATTCCACCCCCTACAATTGAGAATTATAAAATATTTACTTTAATTAAGGCACGCTTTTTGAGCATATCTTAACCAACAAGGAGACCTTGAGGTCCATGATTTTTAAAACCAAACGATAATCGCCCCGATTTCAGATTATGATTTTTTCTAAATTTTTCAATAAGTCGAGCAATCTCGATAAAGAGCTTGATCGCAACTTACTTTTCGCTCCTAATTACTTAATTCGAGAACAAAAAGTCAATAATAATACGCAATACATTTTTGGAGGTCACTCCATCATTACCATTGAGCAAACACAAGGCAAAAATGTAGGGTTATTCTTTAATCGTACACGCACGTCAAAATCAAACAAACTCAATCTCAACCCTAAGAATGAATTACACTTAGGCTTTCAAACTATCGCCGAAGTCAATTATTTAATCTTAGGCACGCGTCAACATTTATCGCACGTCAAACCGGGTGATCTGTTAGAGATCTGCTTTAATGATGATTCAAAAATCAACTTGACACTCGAGTCAACAGATGAGAAAGCAACAGTTAATAAAGGATACGCCTGCAATGTACGCGCAAAGATTAATGATAAAGAATTGAAACATTTTCAGAAGAAAATGATGAACACCTATAAGCTTAGGCTTAATGCTTCGGGAGAAACTGTTGAAGGTGCGTTTGATAAGGAGTTTTGTCAAAAATTCAGGGAAGTAGCGCAATCCTATGTGTTCTGCTTAGAGAACTACTACTAAACGTTTAAATTCACATACTACAAAAGACCTCTTTTCAGAGGTCTTTTTTCATTTATAATGGGTAAATTCAGCGTTTAAATTCAATCTAAATGCTAAAACGTTTTTCTCTTGTACTTGCAGCCGGACTCACTCTTTACGGTTGCAAAACACAAAAAGCTGCCACAACTCCCGCAGCAGAATCTTCAACAAGCCAAAAGTCAAAATTAAAGCCGTATAACAAAGTCATAACTTCGGAAGCCGAGTCAGACAATGGACTTTTTACAACGCACAGGCTAGATGATCATCTGTATTTTACCATCCCAGACAGTCTAATGGGAAAAGACATGTTGCTCGTAAGTCGCATTGCCAAAGTTCCTGCCGGCTATGGCGGCGGCTATGTGAATGCCGGATCAAAAGTAAATGAGCAAGTAATTCGCTGGTCTAGACGCGGTAACTTTGTAGATGCCAGAGTTATTAATTTTGAAAATCAAAGCGATCAAGACAGCCCCATCAACAAATCGGTTGAAGCGAATAACTTTTTTCCTATTCTATTTAGCGCCGAGATCAAAGCACTTGCCAAAGATTCTACCGGCGTAGTAATTGACGCAACTGATCTTTTCACACAAGATATCACCGCAATCAATGCGGTTTCGCCAAGACTACGCAAGCAATACAAAGTAAAGCGCCTCGACGATAAACGCAGCTATATCGAGTCGGCACACGCCTATCCTCAAAACATTGAGATCAAACATGTGATGACTTACGACACCGAAGAACCGCCGGAGCGTGACCAAGCCAGCACACTTACCTTCTTGATGAACCAATCTATGATTCTTCTTCCTGAAGATAAGATGCAACCACGTATCGCAGATGAGCGCGTAGGCTGGTTTACCCTTAGAAAATACGACTATGATTCTGATGCCCTAAAATCTGATGATTACCGCATTTTAAGAAGATGGAGATTGGTGCCGAAAGACATCGAAGCATACAAACGCGGCGAACTGGTAGAACCGGTGAAACCTATTATTTACTATTTAGATCCGGCAACACCGCTTAAATGGCGTCCTTATTTTAAACAAGGAATTGAAGACTGGAATGCCGCGTTTGAAAAAGCAGGATTTAAAAACGCCATTATCGCTAAAGACCCACCATCTCCGGAAGAAGATCCTGAATTTAGTCCGGAAGATGTGCGCTACTCAGTAATTCGCTATGTTGCGAGCACCACACGTAACGCCGTTGGTCCTTCGGTTTCAGATCCGCGTACCGGTGAGATTTTAGAATCTGATGTGATTTGGTATCACAATCACTTACGCTCCTACCGCAACCGCTTTATGATCGAAGCAGGTGCTCAAAATCCGGCTGCACGCACATTAGAAACTCCTGAAGCCGAAATTGGCGAAATGATGCGTATGGTGATTGCACACGAAGTAGGTCACGCAATCGGTCTTCCGCATAATATGAAAGCAAGTTCTGCATATCCTACAGACTCTTTACGTGTTGCTTCCTTTACTCAAAAATACTGTCTAACCCCTTCTATTATGGATTACGCTCGAGTAAACTATGTTGCGCAACCCGAAGACCAAGGTGTACGCTACATCAGAATGATGGGACCTTATGATTACTATGCAGTGAACTGGGGATATCGCTACATTCCTGAAGCGGAAACTGCGGAAGAAGAAAAACCTACGTTAGACCAATGGATTTTAGAAAAAGCAGGAAATCCGTGGTATGAATTTGGAAGTTCTACCGGAGTTGACCCACATTCACAAACCGAAAGTTTAGGAGACGACAACATTAAAGCCAGCTTGTATGGATTGGCAAATATGAAAAAAGTGATTCCTAATTTGATCGACTGGACTACCAAAGACGGTTATGGCTATGATGATCTTGATGAAGTTTATGGTGAATTAACACGCTTATGGAGAGGTTATGTTTATCACGTGATCACTAATGTGGGTGGAATTTACGAAACACGCAAAACTGCAGATCAAGACGGTGTGGTTTACGAGCCGGTTCCTGAAGCTATTCAAAAAGAGGCGGTGGCATTCTTAAATGAGCATGCTTTTACCACTCCTGAGTGGCTTCTTGACAAGGAGATTTTAAATCGAATTGAATCAGATGGCGCTATTGAACGCATTCAGAATTTACAAACCCGCGCTTTAAACAGCTTGTTAAGCGTAGATCGTATCAATCGCTTGGTGAGCACGGTAGAGCAAGAAGGAGCTGATGCCTACTCACCTATTGAGTTGATGACCGATTTGCGCAAAGGAATTTTCAGCGAATTATATGCCGCTCAGAAAACCGATGCTTATAGACGTAATCTGCAACGCGCTTTTATAGATATCGCTTCAGAATACATCAAAAAAGAAAAAGCAGATGATGACGAAATATTGAAGTCAGACGCAAGCGCATTGATGCGTGGCGTACTTAATCAAATGCGACGCGACCTCAATACCAGAAAGAATTATTCTGGCGACACGATCACACAGTATCATTTTGAAGATTTGATCGCACGCATTGACACCGCTTTTGACCGAGATTAAATTTTAATCCTAATATAAATTTTCAACGCCCGACTGCTGCCAGTCGGGCGTTATTTTTTTAACAGAATTCTTCTTAAACCCGCTGTTAATTTGCCTTAAATCAGGTTAAACCCTGTTAATTGCGAGCATAAATGCGAATCACTGAATACTTTAGTAATGGATTTCAGCAGAAGCTGCGACCATCAACTTAAAAATTACAAGCTATGAGTTATTCAGATAAAATGGGCGAAAAGCTCAACGAATTACTAGAGAAAAATTATGATGCTGAAGCAGGTTATAAAAACGCTGCTGAGAAAGTTCAAAATTCAGCATTAAAGAACTATTTATTGAGTCGCGCACAAGATCGCTACGATTTTGGGCACGAATTAAAGGCTGAATTGAAAACTTTTGGTCAAGAACCAGAAAAAGGAACCAGTCTTGCCGGTGATGCACACCGCCTGTGGATGGATCTTAAAACTGCACTTTCTTCAGATAAAGATGAAGCTGTTTTAGAAGAAGCGATCAGAGGAGAGCGTGCAGCAGTTGACGAGTACGATGAGATTTTAAAAGAAGAGAGTCTCCCATCCTCTACGAAGTCAATTATCACCGCGCAACGCAATAGTGTAAAAGCCGCGTTGAATGAAGCCAAAGCACTTGAAGTATTAGCATAAATCAAATTCTGGGCTTGAAATAGTTTGAGTCCAGAATTATAGTGTTAAACTAACCAACCTAACGTTAAATACTCTTAATGTGTTTGTTTTCAGCACATTGAATCACTATATTAAGAATGGATGTCATCGAAACACATCCCACCAACCAAAAATTTGTTTCGTTAATTAAAGAAGATAGAAGATGAAGTTTACTGAGAAAATATCGAACAATTTAAATGAATTACTAACTAAAAATTACGATGCCGAGGCCGGTTACAAATTGGCCGAAGAAAACGTAAAAGACAATACCCTAAAAGAATATTTTGGGCGTAAAGCCAAAGAGCGTTATGATTTTGGGCATCAGATCAAAAATGAAATAAAAGTGTATAGCGAAAGTCCTGATAAAGGAACGAGTGTAGCTGGAGATGCACATCGCTTATGGATGAATGTAAAATCAACCTTATCGAAGAATAGTGAGGAAGCGGTTTTAGAAGAAACCATTCGCGGTGAAAAAAATGCGATTGAAGAGTATCAAAGCATACTAAACAATCCAAATCTCCCACCGACAACAGAAGCCATTTTAAATACACAACTTGACTTGATTAAAGGCACATTAGAAGAAGTAAAGGCCTTTGAAGTTATGGCATAGATACATTTATTTGAATTAGCCAACCGAAAATAAATGTTGAAAAGCGCCTTGATCTCACGATCAAGGCGCTTTTTTATTGACACCAACAAAGGTTTACACCTCGAAGCTTTCCCTGATATAATTTGTCTGAATTAGCCCGTTGATAACTCCCCAAAACTTAACTTTTTAAAGCCTCTGCTTTTCTTTAATTTTAAACTTTTCCGCGTTTGCGATTTCGCAAAAAATAACCCAAAGAGAACCAGAGATGTACCTGATATTTGATACCGAAACCACCGGCTTACCCAAGAACTGGAACGCTCCCATTACCGATTCTGACAACTGGCCAAGAGCCATACAGATCGCGTGGCAGCTGCACGACGACATGGGGAATTGTATTGAGCACGAGGATTATTTAATTCGGCCTGACGGGTTTGACATTCCTTTTGATGCCGAGCGAATTCACGGGATCTCTACCGAACTCGCACAGCGCGACGGTTTACCTTTAGGTGAAGTACTGGGCAAATTCAAAGCGGCACTCGAGCGCACCAAATTTGTGGTGGGTCAGAATGTGGGCTTTGACGTTAATATAATGGGTGCGGAATTCCACAGATTAGATGTTTCTAATCAGCTACAAGAGCTTCCAGTTCTAGACACCTGTACCGAAACTACAGCCCAACTCTGTCAGATTCCCGGTGGGCGTGGTGGTAAATTCAAATTACCCACACTTACCGAGTTACACCAGTATTTATTCAATCAACCCTTTGCGGAAGCGCACAACGCAACCGCCGATGTGGAAGCAACCACGCGTTGCTTTTTTGAACTGGTGCGCAGACGCATTTTTACACAGGAAGAATTGGATGTTCCTGCCGGATATTTTGAGAACTTCTCAGAAGCCAATCCGCAGCCTATTGAGTTTATTGGTCTAAAGCACATCAACCTCAAAAAGGCCTCAGACGAAATTCGGAAAGAGCTGCAAAAAGCAGATCAAGCCGATATTTCAAAAGAAGAAATAAAGGAGAATAAAGAGCAACTGGCCAAGGTAGATTTTGTGCATTTGCACAATCACTCGCAGTTCTCTATTCTTCAATCTACCGCCAGCGTTCACGACTTGGTGGCGGCAGCAAAAAAACATAAAATGCCCGCGGTGGGAATCACCGATATGGGCAATATGATGGGAGCGTTCCACTTTGTGAAAGCCTTGACCGCACATAATAAAGCAGCTCAAAAGAAAAACGACGAACTTCTAGAAGCCGGAGAAGAACCTACCGAAACCATCATCAAACCTATCGTGGGTGCCGAGCTTAATGTGTGTCAGGATCACACCAACAAAAGTCAAAAAGACAACGGATATCAAATTGTTTTCTTGGCAAAAAATAAACGCGGCTATCACAACCTTGCAAAAATGGCATCCCTTGCCTACACCGATGGCTTTTACTACGTGCCGCGTATAGATCGCGAGATCGTTGAGCGCTATAAAGAAGATATCATCGTGCTCACCGGTAACCTGTATGGAGAAGTCCCGAGCAAGGTGCTGAATGTAGGTGAAAAACAAGCCGAAGAAGCCCTGCTGTGGTGGAAGGAAACTTTTGGTGATGACCTATATATTGAGGTGATGCGCCACGGTCAGGAAGATGAAGATCGAGTGAATCAAACCTTGATCGAATTTTCTAAAAAACACGATGTAAAACTAGTCGCGACAAACAATACTTTTTACATCGACAAAGAAGACGCTCCCGCACACGATATTTTGTTATGCGTGAAGGATGGTGAAAAAGTAGCTACGCCAAAAGGCCGTGGCCGCGGGTATCGTTTTGGCCTGGACAATGAAGAATACTACTTCAAGTCGGCAGACGAGATGAAAGCGTTGTTTACTGATCTGCCGGAAGCCATAAGCAACGTAGATGAGATCGTTGATAAAGTGGAAGCTTTTGTTCTGGCACGTGACGTACTCTTACCGGCCTTTACCATTCCTGAAGAATTTCAGTTTGAAGAAGACAAGCAGGATGGTGGTAAACGTGGGGAAAACAAATACTTAAAACACATCACATTTGAAGGTGCTCGCCAGCGTTATCCTGAGATCACTCCCGATATTGAAGAGCGCCTCAACTTTGAGCTCAGCGTTATTGAAAACACAGGATATCCCGGGTATTTCCTGATCGTAGAAGACTTTATTCGTGAAGCCCGAAACATGGGCGTTTCGGTAGGTCCCGGTCGGGGTTCTGCTGCCGGGAGTGCGGTAGCCTACTGTTTGGGAATTACCAATATTGACCCGATCAAATACGACCTGCTTTTTGAGCGTTTCTTGAATCCGGATCGTGTGAGTATGCCCGATATTGATATCGACTTTGATGATGAAGGCCGAAGCCGAGTCATGGATTATGTGATCGACAAATACGGTGCCAATCAAGTGGCGCAGATCATCACCTACGGTACGATGGCTGCAAAATCTTCTATCAGAGATACTGCGCGGGTTTTAGATCTTCCGCTGAGTGATGCCGATCGTATCGCCAAGCTGATCCCTAATATGTCGAAACTCGCCAAGATCTTTGGGCAGAGTGAAGCAGACTTAAAAAAGAAATTCCGTTCTGAAGATTTAGTCAAAGTCAACGAACTTTTAAACCTAGCGGAAGGTGATGACCTTGAAGGGCAAACTTTAAGACAAGCGCGCCAGCTAGAAGGTTCGGTACGTAACACCGGGATTCACGCCTGCGGGGTGATCATCACACCTGATGATATCACCAACTTTGTTCCGGTTTCTATCGCTAAAGATTCAGACTTATACGTCACGCAGTTTGACAACTCGGTCGTAGAAGAAGCCGGTCTACTAAAAATGGACTTCTTGGGTCTGAAGACCCTGACCCTGATCAAAGACACGGTAAAACTGGTAAAACACAAGCACGGGATCGATCTGGATCCGGACAGTTTTCCGCTAGATGATGAGAAAACGTATGAGTTGTTCCAGCGTGGAGATACTGTTGGGATATTCCAATACGAATCACCGGGGATGCAAAAACACATGCAGGCGTTAAAACCTACGGTTTTTGAGGATCTTATCGCAATGAACGCCCTGTACCGCCCGGGACCAATGGAATACATCCCGAGTTTTATCGCACGTAAACACGGGGAAGAAGAAATTCAGTATGACCTTCCTGCGATGGAAGAGTATCTGGAAGAAACCTACGGGATTACAGTTTACCAAGAGCAGGTGATGCTCCTGTCTCAAAAGCTGGCAGGCTTTAGTAAAGGTGATGCCGATGTTTTGCGTAAAGCGATGGGTAAAAAAATCTTTGCTCTGCTGGAAAAACTGAAACCACAATTTTTAGATGGTGGCGAGAAAAACGGTCACGACCGAAAGATTCTCGAAAAGATCTGGAAAGACTGGGAAGCTTTTGCTGCGTACGCCTTTAACAAGTCGCACTCTACCTGTTATGCGTGGATCGCCTACCAGACCGCCTATTGTAAGGCGCACTACCCTGCCGAATATATGGCGGCGGTACTGTCTAATAACATGAACGACATCAAGCAGGTGACGTTCTTTATGGAAGAATGTAAACGTATGGGACTTGAAGTTTTGGGTCCTGACGTGAATGAATCGTTCAGAAAATTTACCGTTAACGATCAAGGTGCGGTGCGTTTTGGTATGGGCGCTGTAAAAGGTGTAGGTGCCAATGCCGTAAAAACGATTGTTGAAAATCGGGAAGACGGCCCTTATCGCAGTGTGTTTGATCTAGCTAAACGTATTGATCTGCGTGCTGCCAATAAAAAAGCTTTTGAGTCCCTGGCACTTGCCGGCGGTTTTGACAGCTTTATGGCTACGCATCGTGCACAATATTTTAAAGATGAAGGCGACGGAATCACTTTTCTAGAAAAAGCGGTGAAGTATGGTGCCAAATTTCAAGAGAATGAAAATTCTGCTCAAGTAAGTTTGTTTGGCGAGGCTAGTGAAGTCCAGATTCCGGAGCCGGTGGTACCTCCTTGTGAAGAGTGGGGAACGATGGAAAAACTACGCCGCGAGAAAGAAGTGGTGGGTATATATATTTCGGGGCATCCGCTGGATGACTTCAAACTGGAAATGGATAATTTCTGTAACGGAAAAATAAGCGATTTTAATAATCTGGAAATGCATCTCAACCGCGAACTCACCATTGGCGGAGTCATTAGCGATGTGCAACACCGAGTTTCCAAAAACGGAAAAGGCTGGGCTGCCTTTACGGTTGAAGATTTTGACGAGTCGTTTGAATTTAGAATGTTTGGCGAAGAGTATCTCAAGTTCAGACACTTTTTAATCCCGAACTCGTTTGTGCATATGCGTGTGTTTATTCGTGAGGGATGGACCAACCGTGAAACGGGTAAAAAAGGCGACCCGAGAATGCAGTTCAACAACTTTATGCAGCTACAAGACGTGATGGAAACCTTTAGCAAAAAGCTTACGATCAATCTGGATCTGCAAGAAGTACAAGGCGACCGTATTGAGCAATTGCGTGAAACTTTATTTAACCACCGCGGCGATCATAATTTGCATTTCTATGTATTTGAACCTAAAGAAAAAATCGCGCTACAAATGCCAAGCAGAAAGAAAAAGGTAAAAATCAGCAGCGCATTGTTGAATGAATTAAAAGCGCAACGGTTTAGTTTTAAATTGAATTAAAAAGACCCATTATTGTTATGGACAAATACTTCAAATATAAGTTTGACGATCTTTTTAACCCCACTCTATCAGCACTCAAAAATCTTGGTGGTTCTGGATCTATAAGTGAAATTGAAGAAGAGGTCATTCAAATATTGAATTTAGATGAAGAAGCTATAAATGAAATTCATCGCGAGAGCACCACTAAGTTAAGTTATCGCCTAGCTTGGGCTAGAAACTACCTAAAAAGATATGGCCTTATTGAAAATTCATCTAGAGGTGTTTGGGCTTTGACAGATCAAGGCAAGAAATCCAATAAATTAGATCAAGAAAAAGTTAAGCGCTCAGTCGTAAAAAAAGACAAACAAGAAAGACTAAAAAAAGAAAGTTCGGCCAATGATGCTAAAAGTCTCCAAGATAACACTGAAGAGGTTGAGGAATTTGACTGGCAACTAGAACTTTTAGATACTATCAAGAAAATTAAACCTGATCAATTTGAAAGGCTATGTCAAAGGCTTTTGAGAGAGTTAGGCTTTGTTAATGTTGAAGTAACTGGGAAATCCAATGATGGAGGTATAGACGGAAAAGGAATAATAATCATTGGAGGCGTACTCTCTTTTCACGTTGTTTTTCAAGCTAAAAGATATAAAGGTTCAGTATCAAGTTCAATTGTTCGTGATTTTAGAGGAGCAATGATTGGCCGAGCAGATAAGGGTCTCATAATGACAACTGGGAGTTTCACAAGAGAAGCTAAAAAAGAAGCTCAGCGCGATGGAGCAACACCAATAGATCTTATAGACGGTAACGACTTTGCAGAAAGATTAAAAGAGCTCAAACTAGGTGTAAACGTCGAATTGGTTGAAAAGGTTTCTATAAAAAAAGATTGGTTTAAGAATATCTGATTTTTTCTTGATTATGATTTGGCCACGTGAGAGATTGTAGAGAAAAATCCTACCCTTGCCGGCAGGCAGGCCTACCCCTTAGAATAAGTCTTACGCACCCTATAATCTTAAGTCGCTTTTACGCTTAACCCTAAATTTCTCCTTCCAATCCCCTATTATAACTCAATCGTCAGTATGAGCTTTTTGAAGACTACTGCGAAACACCGGTTTCAACTTTAAACACCTGAGGATTCGAAACATTTTGACAGAATCCTGTACAATAACAGGTTGTATTTTTATACTTTATTTCACAGTTAAGCAATTCCTAATAAGGCAGTTTGGTGGCTTGGTTACCCCTAATTTTATATAAAAAACAAAACCAACGCTATGCAAACAACTATTGAAAAATCAGCCGGAATGGGCGCGGTCTATAAAGATGGCATCACCACCTTTAGAGTTTGGGCTCCAAACGCAGACAAAGTCAGTGTGGTGGGCGAATTCAACGACTGGGATGAGACTGCAAATGAATTGACCCCCGAAGAAAACGGCTACTGGTCTACTATATCTGAGCAAGCCAAAGAAGGCCAAGAATATAAATACAGGATTCAAAATGGTGATCAATCGTTCTATCGCAATGACCCCTATGCCTTTGAAGTAACTAACAGTAACGGCAATAGCCTTATTCGCACATTAGACTTTGAGTGGGACGACGCAGATTTTGAGATAGCTGATTGGAATAAACTAGTTATTTACGAATTACACGTAGGCACGTTTAATCGTAAACAAAAAGATCAGGTAGGCGCGTTTGCTGATGTTGTTGAAAAATTACCTTACCTGAAAGAACTTGGCGTGAATTGCATAGAACTGCTTCCGGTTGCAGAGTTTGCCGGTGGCATTTCTTGGGGGTATAACCCGGCGCATCCTTTTGCAATCGAGCAGGATTATGGCGGATCTGAAGGATTAGCACATTTAGTGAATGAAGCGCACAAGCAAGGCATTGCGATCATTATGGATGTGGTTTACAATCACTTTGGCCCTTCTGATGTAGATCTGTGGCAGTTTGACGGTTGGAGCGAAAACAACAAAGGCGGTATCTATTTTTATAACGATCACCGCAGCGCTACTCCTTGGGGAGACACCCGCCCCGATTACGGCAGACCCGAAGTACGTCAGTATCTACGCGATAACGCCTTGATGTGGATCGAAAAATACCATTGCGACGGTTTACGGCTGGATGCAACTTCATACATTAGGTATGAAGGAGGCGGTCTGGGTGAAGACACAGCCATTGACGAGGGAAACCAGATGATGCGTGAGATCAATCAGGAGTTGCAAGCAAAATATCCTAAAGTGATCACCATCGCTGAAGACCTAAAAGGAGATGAGTTTATCACTAACGGCATTGCGTACGGCGGTGTGGGCTACGGTGCGCAATGGGATATGCATTTTGTGCATCCGGTGCGTGAAGTGTTACAGAGCGTTAGTGATGATGGTAGAGATATTCAGAAGATCGTAGACGCCTTAGAATATACCTACAGCGGAAATAAGTTTAAGCGAATTATTTATACCGAATCGCACGATGAGGTTGCTAACGGAAAAGCACGCGTTCCAGAAGAAATTCAGCCAGGAGATGCCGAAAGTAAATTTGCTAAAAGACGGGCAGTTCTGGGGCTTGTGCTTACCCTTACCGCTCCGGGAATACCTATGCTATTTCAAGGACAGGAGTTTTTAGAAGATGAGTATTTTCAAGATACCGAAGCTTTAGACTGGGAGAAAGAAAATAGATTGAGCGGTATTAGAGAACTTGTTAGTGACCTGATAAAACTACGCACCGGAGCTAATGGAGGCGCAAACGGTTTGCTGGGACAGCATCTTGAGATCATTCATTTTAATCCGGAAAATCAAATTTTAGCTTATAAGCGCGGTGGCTCTGAAGAAGAACAAACGCTTGTGGTTCTCAACTTTAAGAATCAAGCCTATGAGCACTACGGAATTGGAATCGCTGAAGATAAAAATTGGAAACTGCGCATAAATGCCGATTGGAAGGGATACGATATAGATTTCTCTGAATTAGAAGTTACGGATCTAAAAATAGAAAAAACCAAGACTGATGGCAGACCGCTGACCGGAAGCTTTAATATTCCTGCGTACGGTGCATTAATTTATACCGCGGAGTAAAATCCTGAAGTCTTTGCGTGAGGGATAGTAGCGGCATCCTTTTTTACGGCTCGTAAAGCCGTAAAAAAGATATAGCGTATAGCCCGACCCTTGGGGCACGCCCAAAAAGGTATTACGACAACTTCTAAAAATCAATTTAACTGATTAAAACATAGTCAAATCTAATTCGATGGTTGTAAGCTTTGGAAAAATAATTGACTAATTTTGCATAATAATCTAATAATAGAATTAAAATGGCACTAGAAATAACAGACGCAAATTTTGAAGAAACCGTATTACAATCAGACAAGCCTGTATTAGTAGACTTTTGGGCTGCTTGGTGTGGGCCTTGTAGAATGGTAGGACCTGTAATTGAAGAGATCAGCACAGAGTATGACGGCAAAGCTGTTGTAGGTAAGCTTGATGTTGATGCTAACCAGGAGTTTGCTGCAAAATATGGCGTACGTAACATCCCAACTGTTTTGATGTTTAAAGACGGGGAAGTAGTAGGTCGCCAAGTAGGTGTTGCTCCTAAAAATGTATACACAGAAGCTATTGACGGTTTACTATAAGACTTATACTCTTATTTGAGTAAACGTACATTATAAAAAAGGTCTGACGTTGCGTCAGACCTTTTTTATTAGCTCCACTAAAGGGTTTAATCTTCAAAGGCTTGTCTGCCTCCGTTTACGAGGTTTACTTTTAGCTAGTATTTAGCCAGTCTCTGCGAGATTTTACAAGCAATTCATATCTTAAATGCTTATACTTGTTAGACTAAAATTTGTACGTTAATCTGTAGAAAAAGCCTTAGGGCTATTTAAATAAAATTCAAAAAATGGAAAATAAAAAAGGAAAACCACAGGACCTCATCGACGCAAAATTACTTGAAGAACGCAAAGTGTTCTTATGGGGTCAGGTAGATGATAAAAGCGCAAAGCACGTTGTAGATCGCTTATTGTATCTAGACGCGTTGAGCAACGACGAAATACAGTTTTACATCAACAGTCCGGGTGGATATGTGACTTCAGGATTTTCAATCTACGATACCATCAAGTCGATTAAGAGTCCGGTTTCTACTATTTGTACCGGTCTTGCTGCGAGTATGGGAAGTATTTTACTTTCGGTAGGTGAAAAAGGACGTCGTTTTATTCAGCCGCACGCCCGCGTGATGATTCATCAGCCTAGCGGTGGTGCTCGCGGCCAAGCAAGTGATATCGAAATTACAGCTCAGGAAATTTTAAAGACCAAAGAGCTGAGCGCAAAAATTCTTGCCGATAACTGTGGTCAGGACTTTGATAAAGTGATGAAAGATTTTAACCGTGACCACTGGATGGGCGCAGAAGAATCTGTTGCCTATGGAATCGTAGACGGAATTCTTTAATCAATAAACAGCAGTCAGTCTCAGTAAGCAATTTTAAAATTTGAAAACTCTGCCTACTGAGACTGAAAACTGCTAACTTCAACAAACCCCGAAACCTAAACCACAATCGTGATCGATCTACAGGCGCATCTTAACAGCATTGCCGGTTTTAATAACTTGGAACTGCTCGCCGGTCAGGTGGTGGAAGGTTTTATAAGCGGGATGCATAAGAGTCCGTTTCACGGGTTTTCTGCGGAATTTGCAGAACACAAGGTTTACAATACGGGTGAAAGCACCAAACACATAGACTGGAAGCTGTACGCGCGTTCAGACAAATTATACACCAAGCGCTACGAGGAAGAAACCAACCTGCGCTGTCATCTAATTCTAGACAACAGCAGTAGTATGCACTACCCTGCACTGAAGCAAACCGATTTAAACAAGCCTAATAAAATTGCTTTTTCTGTACTGGCTAGTGCGGCCATTATGCAATTGATGAAGAAACAGCGTGATGCGGTAGGACTCAGCATTTATGCCGAGCAGTTTGAATATTATGCCCCTGAAAAAGGTAGTGAGCGTCATCATCACATGCTGCTCGATCAACTGAATCAGGTTTTGATCAAATCTGAAAAATCACAAAAAACAGACACGTACGCCAACTTGCATTTTATTGCTGAAAAGCTAAAACGGCGTTCGCTGGTGTTTTTGTTTAGTGATCTTTTTCAAAATGAATTGCAGCAGGAAAAGACCTTTGAAGCCCTGCAGCATTTGAAGTATAATAAGCACGAAGTTGTACTTTTTCATACCTACGATAGCGCTACTGAATTAAATTTTAATTTTGACAGCACACCTAAGCGCTTTGAAGATGTCGAGACCGGAAAATTTATAGATATTTTTTCAGACAATGTAAAAGAGGGTTACAGCAAAGCAGTAAAAGACTATTTCTCAGCGATTAAACTTCGCTGCGCGCAATACAATATAACCCATGTAAACGCTGATATACAGCGTGGCTTCGCTCCTATTTTGAGTACATTTCTAGTAGAACGGAAGCAGTTTTTATGAGAAATAAAAAAACTTTCATTTTTTGTTTGCACACTTAAAAAATGCGTGTATATTTGCACCCGCAAGAAAGGAAATGATCAACGCTTCTGCTCTTGTAAAGTTCATAAAATATTGGTCTGGTAGTTCAGTTGGTTAGAATATCTGCCTGTCACGCAGGGGGTCGCGGGTTCGAGTCCCGTCCAGACCGCTAGGAATCGGTCTAAATTCCTATAACAGCCTGTAAATCATATGATTTATAGGCTTTTTTATTTTCTATAATCTCATTTAAATTCAAATAATTGCAGAAAAAAGGTGCGCGATTCGGTGAGTCTTTTTTTTCTTCAAAAAGACTCACCGCGAAACCTCATAAAGTGTTAAAATAAAGGCGCTTACACGATTTCTTTAACACAATTTAAATATGCAGTTTGTACCTTGATTGCCTAATCAAAAGACAATCAGTTATGACTACTTCAATCTCTATCCTTTTCTACCCGAAAACTTCAGCGAGAAAATCTCTTAAAAATCCCACGATTTACGCCAGAATTACGGTTAATTCTAAACGCAGTGAATTTTCAACGCATCACAAAGCCTCTAACAAATGGGATCCTAAGCTAGGTAAAATGACCGGGTATAGCGCAGAGGCCCGTATGATCAATAGACACTTAGATGATATTCGAACAAAGGTCTATGAAATTTTTGATAGACTCTCAAGAGAGGGAAAACCTATTTCTGCTCAAATTATAAGAGATATTTATCAAGGAAAAGATGATGAGCAACGATGCCTTCTTGAATTATTTCAAGAACATAATGACCGCATTGAAAGCCTTGTTGGTAAAGGATATTCCCAAGGTACTTTGCAACGCTATAAGGCTGCTAGAACTCATTTAGAAAACTATTTATTATTTCTGAAAAAAGCAGGTGATATACCACTAAGAGAAATTGATTACCAATTTATATCAGGCTTCGAGCATTATTTAAAATCTGAAAAGAATTGCGCACACAATACAGCGACAAAATACATCGTGAACTTTAAAAAAATTATGCGCATAGCCTTAGCAAATCAATATATAGACAAAGACCCTTTCTTTCATTGGAAATCCAATTGGAAAACAAAGGAACGAGAGTTTTTAACTAGTGATGAATTAAATAAACTCGCTCATAAAGAATTTTCAATTTCACGCCTAGAACAGGTACGCGATATTTTTCTCTTTTGCTGCTTTACCGGCCTTGCGTATGCCGATGTAAATAAGCTAAGCCCTAATGATATCATTCCGGGAATTAATGGTCAACAATGGATAAAAACAAAACGGCAAAAAACCAATACTTTAAGCAGCATTCCGCTACTACCAACAGCATTCGAAATTTTAGAAAAGTACAAACATCACTCTTGCAGAACGGAGCAGCAAAAATTACTTCCCGTACTTACCAATCAAAAGTCAAATGCATACTTAAAAGAAATAGCAGATGTTTGCGGAATCCATAAAAGTCTAACCACGCACTTAGCACGACATACATTTGCCACAACAGTAACTTTATCACGTGGAGTGCCAATGGAAACAGTGAGTAAAATGCTGGGGCATACATCCCTAAAAACCACCCAGATTTACGCCAAAGTTTTAGATTCTAAAATAAGTTCAGACATGGAACTATTAAAACAGCAAGGAACATTAATCAATCCTAAAGCCGAAAAAGTCAACTAAGTTGACTCTAATAAGTTTGGTCCGATTAAATGGTATTTGTGTAAACCATAGAAGATGTACCAAAATGCACTAAGTACTGCATTGAGAAGTGACCTACTACTGCACCAACAAGCGCACTAAGTAGTGAATCGTTATATAAAACATATATAAACATGCCATGGCAATCTAAATATAACTTTTTTATTTTCAGCACCCTAACAATTTTAAACAAAAGTCTCTCTTCAGAAATAACAATGTTTTAAAGCCTCAGGATTGACGATCTAAGTCGCGTGAACAACTTGCTTATGAAAAGAAAAAAAGTCTCTCAAATCAACCTTAAATTTCCGTTTGTAAATGGATATTCCATAATATGCCTATATTAATTCCCCCTGTCAAGTTTATTGTTTTATTTCGACTGTTTCGTTTATTTCTGTGTTAGATCAATTAACTCGAACAATGGAAGAATTCAATAAAATAAAGAGACCCTCTAAGAAGGAACAATCTACAGCATTTGAATCGTATAATGTGCTACAGGCAGTATTGAAAGATATTAAGGTTAAATCTCCTGAAATTGAAATTGAAAAAACTAGAAAAAAAATTAAAGTTCCTCTAAAAGCCCTGAAATTGTTGGCTAAAATTCTAAAAGTTATGGGTGATGGAAAACCAATTTCAGTTTCAATAGCTGCAGAAATGACGACTCAGGCTGCAGCAGAATTTTTAGGCTGTTCCAGACCTCATTTTGTAAAATTATTAAATGAGGGAAAAATTCCTTTTACAAAAATTGGCAAACATAGAAGGGTAAAGTTTGAGGATGTTGCTAATTTTAAGGATAAAATGAAAAAAGAGCAGGAAGCTTTAATTATTCAAATGATGAAGTCAGACGAAGAATCCGGGTTATATGATTCATAGTGTTCGCTTCATTTATGTGTTGGAGATGAAAGTTTCCGTTAAATCAAAAAGTGACACAATTTAAACCAAAATGCTTGATATTAAACAAGCGAACTTAGTAGCTCAATTTGGTTCGAGTTGTACTCTTGGTACGCTCACGCAAAATATGAGGATAATACGATCGGTTTAAAACAAGCCGATAATTGTAAGCAGCTTTCTACAAATGCCTACAATCTCAAAAAAAACATCTCAAGTTCACTCTAATATAGGTGAGAAGCAGCAAGAATGTTTAGCTGTATTTCAGACAAAAAACAGATAAACTAGAAGCATTAAAATCGGTAATTACCTGTGTCAACTTTTTAAATGAACAAATAATTTAAAGCGAAAATATGGCGTAAAAGTAGTTTGTATGAATAGCATTTTTTTAAATTATGGACTTGTGCAACAATTACTATCTAAAGCTGATAAATAAGATAATATTATCTTATCAAGTCCCATAAATTGAAATATTGAAAGAGGTATCATACAAATTATCATAAAAATGGTATCCGTATCAAAGTCGAGTATGTTAAGATTGTCATTTTAATAATTCTATTGAAGGTTTGGATATAAACACTAGCGTCGTGCAGGGCGCTATTACTAAGTAGTGCTATCCCTGATTTTCAATTTTTTCGCTCAGCCAATCATTCACCTCAATAGTTAAATCATTCCAAATTGGAGTAATCCGGATCATATCTGCAAGAAGTGTTAGGACTTCTCCTTCTTCTAGCCCTATTCTATCTGCAAGCTCCGTTATAAATAGATGATCATTAGGAGGATTCTCTAATTCAATTAAAATTTGCTTTAATTCTAATTGCTTTGGATTTAGGTTTTCATTCGGAATTTGAACTATTGTATTCCTGTAGTACCTTTCTGGATTAATGCCTTCTGGGAGTATGAATTGTTTAATCTTACTCAAAGTTAAATCTCGCTTATCTTGCACATTACCCATGTTTCCAGTTAGCACCTTATTTATTTGCGTTCTTTTCTCCTCTTCAGTCCTATAAATATCTCCATCTAAAACGAAAAGCATGTTATCCAAATTTGGAATTTGATTAAGCACGGCTCCTGCTGCTGAAGTGAAGCAATTGAAGGCTGCACCAAATTCGACAATCTTCACCTCTCTTGCTATTCCAAGCTCGTGTGCAACTTGTTTAATTAGGAATCTGGCCAGAATATCTTCAGCAAAAATTTCATATGGTTTAACTTGTTGACCAGTTAATCTGAAGAGTGCTTCAGTGTTGGTGTTAGTGTGACATATTGTTTTCGGAGGAGTCTGCTGAAGATGTTTGTATTCTACATAAGAATTATCGAGAATGCTATGATTGTGCGTGGTAAATATGATTTGAAGATTTTTATTAATACTCAGTTCGTTCAAAACCGGTAACAATCTACTCAATGAGCCTTCATGCATTAATAGATCAATTTCATCAATTAGGACTAGGCCATAATTTGGACATTTAATAACCTCCCCAATTATTTGAAATATTCTTTGTTCACCAGCCCCCATATTCAATGATGAGTAATCCTTTCCGGCATGACTTAAACCCAGGTATATTTTTTGTTTGGTTGATAAGTAGTTTTGTATAGAAGTGTAGTTTCTGTTCATAACTCGTCCACCTAATCCTAGTAACTGAAGAGATTGTTGATCAGTAAGTGGAGTCGTATTAAATGTGATTCGAGAAAATTGTGTTTCTAGTTCAATAGCAGGGACACAAGACCTTATACCAATGAATGAAACATATCTTTTGGGCCTTCTTGAGTATTTTGGTGCCCATCTGTCAGCTTGTTTAGTGTAAATTGTTGTAACACCTGTTTTTAGTTCAGCATTGTCTCTAAAATCGTGAATCATTGAAAACCGGCTTCCTGACCAAGGAGAGTGATTGGTGGGGGTGAAAAACTGACTAAACTTATAGTTGATAGAGCCTTGACCATCGTTAGGTTGATAAACGCAGGCTAAGGCATGAAGCAGAGTAGATTTACCACATCCATTTGGTCCCAATATACCCGTAAGGCCTACCTCCTTAAATTCTATTTCAAAATCTCTCAGATTCTTTAGGAGTGTAAAACTTAACTTTTTTATTTTCTGTTGCGAAATTGCCATTTGTTACTTTAATCCGGGATTAAGGTTACCGCAAGTTGCGTGAGAAGGTATGCGGACTTGTCGGATGAACCATTTTCTTTTCTGGTTTCTAAAATTACACTTTTCTCACAGAACCCATTATTTGCAGTGAACCGCTGTTGTGCGTAGTTAAAGCGAATCAATAAATTGTCTAATATTATCCCATGTCCATTTTTGGCATTTCGTTCCCCACAATTCAAAAGGCCTATTATCTACATTACCTTTCTTAATATAAATACCTAACATCTCCAGACCTTCTTCTTTACCGCATTTAATTTCCCAAAGAGCTCCATCGGCTTTCTTAGTGTTTTCTGAAATGAGTACTATCATCGCATGACAACCTTTTATGCGACTTCGACAATTCGTTTTCCAACTACTATCCCATGGTTTTTTGACCGACATATCGACGAACTCATAAGGTACCTGAGAATTTTTTGATTGACCGCAGAATAGCATTTTTTCAATGGCATCTTCCATAGCGAATGAAACAAAAACTCTTTTTTTATTCATATTCTTTTTTCTTTTATTAATCTCCAGTAATGGTAACCTAAAGCAGTTAATTGGCAAGCTTTATTATTCATTGCGGCAAAGTACATATGCTCTTCATCAACCGGTCTTACAAGTCCCACACGATTCATTTGTTGAAGTTTTTTGAAAGTTTGAACATTTTGCTCTGATGCATATGGTTCTTTATATTCGTGCTCAATATTTTTATCGTTTGTAAATTCAAAAGATGGATCTAAAACAAATTCATCTGAAGGAGTTGGGAAAATATTTATTATATCTCTTAAAGTACTGATTGGTATTTGTGGTGTAGTTTTTCTCAAAGAAGTAAACCTGCTTATATTAGTTTTAAACACTGGCCTCTGATCCCACGGACCTAAGGCTTGATCGATAAATGAATAAATACTACCAGGGGTTATATGTCCTCTTAAATCAGCTGCTCCACCTTTTAAAGCTTCTAAAAGAAGAGTAGTAAATACTCCGTGTCCACCTATCTCCAATGAATACTCTTTATCTTTACTTGCAGTTAAGATCGTGACACCTTCATGTATGTTTGCAATATTTTGATTAGTTGGGGTACCGAAAGCTCCAGAGTGGCAACAATCCAAGATAATTACTTTATTTCTACATTCTGATTTATTTGCATAATTCAAAATTTCATCCATCGATATTCCTAAATCATTATTTTCTGCATCAGGAGTTACTATAAAGCCACCTCCTAATTCATCTAAATAACCATGTCCTGAAAAATAGAGTAAACATGTATCAGAATTTCCTGAGAACAATTCAATTATATGTGTTTTTAATGCCGATTTTGTTTTCACATTTAATTCTAATCGAATATCAAAATTGGGAGATCCATCTCCATTAGATTCGAGAATGTTACTTACAGAAATAGCGTCGTTTTCACATCCACTTAGTGGCGCATTTGGATAATCGTTAATGCCTATAATTAGTGCTTTTTTCATTTAAAAAATGTTTACGTCCCTAAAATATGGTTTCCTATTTTCATTTAAATAATCATCAAAAATCACATATTTATTATAATCTTCAATAACCCATAGTTTGGGAATTTTTTGGACCGTGTTATGTTTTTTTACGAACGGATACAATTTTAAATATTCAAATCCTTGATATGATTCTGAAGGAAATAGCTTATCTGAAACTGGAATTATAGCACACTTTGAAGTATTTCCATCAACAAATCCTAATTCCCAAGGCATCCATTTACTAGTTGAAGCATTTGTAGATATTGCAAGAAGTAAACTTTCTGAGCTTTTCATTCTTCTTCTAATCAATTCTGCGGATTCTTTAGTGACATTAGTTCTATCTAAATGAGGATCAATCAACCAATCAACATAAACCCTATAACCCATTGATGTAAGTTCTATAAACAGTCCTCTTATTACACTTCTGTCTAAATAAGAATGGGATAAGAAAATATCAAATTTCGAATAGGACTTTGATTCGTTAATAAGATTCAGGGTTTCGGAAAATGTTCTTTTCTCAGAAAGGTTTCTTAAATAATTTTCGGAATATAATGGCATAAAGTTTATTTAACCGTGCACAACATTTCTTTCAACACTAAACATATGAACACCCCCTCAAAATCTACGGGGTATCAACATTTTAGCGTTGTGCTTATAAATTTAGCCTTTTCTTTTAGAAGCACTTTACGGAATTCCTTAATCTAATTTAAATGTATAACCACTTCAGGATTAAGAAACCAAGATGAAGCTATAAACGGATTAAGCGCTCAATTTTTTAAATTAAAATGTCGCCAAAGGCACCATAATACCATCCCTCATGCAAAGGCTAGGCATCCCCTAGGATAGAGTATGAAGAGTGTATGAAAGGACTTTAATTTGAATTACCTGTTTCCTCCAAGGGGAAATCAAAATCAAAAAGATCTTTAGGATGTATTTCCAAACCTTTGGAAAGCTCAATAATGGTTTGGAATTCTAAGCTTTTTTGTCCTTTCTCAATTTTAGAGATAGCACTAAAATCAATATCACATTTTTGAGCTAATTGGCGGTAGCTTAGTTTTAGAGCTATTCTTCTTTTAAGAACATTTTCTCCAAATTGTAAAAGATATTTTTGATTAGGAATCATGCGCTCAGCTCTTGATTTAAGCAAGCTCATAAAATTTAACACAAATAATGTAGGTAATACTAACTACAACTTGTTCTTTTTTATATATTTACCTCATAATTATATATTTGCGAAACTTCTTTAAGTAAAATATTAGAAGCATTCGCTTTGAATCTCGAATCTAAAACTGGTAATTTTTGAACAGCGAGAGGATAAGCCGGGATGCTCACGACCCGGGCGTGGGCTCTCACTTATTGCTGTTAGGTATACCAGTACCCAGATTCGATAAGTTGAGACCTGCGCCTTTTCTTTTTTCTCAGCACATCTCAACATTCAAGCCGTGTTTCTTCCTTAACGAAGGCGAGCAGCCTTACCCCAATTTCAACATTGGCAACTTGCCGGGTACCCCTATGCCTACAAAGAAGCCAAGAACCCCCTAAACTAATGCTTATGTAAGAATTTAAACGGGTTAAGAATGAAACGATGTTTAGCAGACAAACACTATAAAGGGTTGAAACACGGTTGCCCAGTGACCTTCAAGGCTATCTATAACCAATACCATCGGCAGATCTATTGGATGGGACGGAGCCTCATTAAAGATGTCTTTGTGGTAGAGACCTTGGTACAGGACACTTTTCTCACGCTATGGGAAAAACGCGAGCAAATCGAGTCTCCCCAACATCTGGTCAATTTTCTATATACCGTCATTTCCAATGAATGCAAATGGTATTATGCACGGCCTAAAAATCAATTTAATCGGGAGTGTTATGCTTTGGAAAAGATGGAGAACTACCAAACTTTTATGCTGGGTTATGATCCTACAGCGGTTGACACCCATCTAGAAAACCAACTACAGCAGCAAATGGAGTATGAACAGGTGGTGAAGATACTACCCCTCTTGGGTGGCCAACGTAAACGCCTTATCGAGCTTTGCTTGCAACACGATTTCAAGCATAAAACCATTTCCGAGCAATTGGGCATCAGCATCAAAGAAACCAGTAATATACTCCAGCACACCATCGAAGAGATCAAAAACATCCTCCATCAAGGTTATGTGCTGCAAGCTCAGGAACCTGAGCAAAAGCAGGAGGAAGTAGGGCAAATGACTGCACAGGAAGCCCGGGTATTGGCACTCCGCTGTGAGCAGCACTACTCGTTTGCCCAGATCGCTAACGAACTCCAACTTTCTCAAAAGGAAGTACACCGCGCCTTTACCACAGCCTATAAGCTCTTACAGCAGTACGAACACTTACAATCCGCTTGATGATGAACAACAAGACCTTAAGCCTTACTCGTAAAATTCAGCTCAAGGTAGATTTGCCTACTTATGAGGAGTGTAAAGAAGCGATTGGTAAACTCTACCAATGGCAAAACCGCTGCTTCAAAGCGGCCAACATCATCGTGACCCATTTATACTGCCAGGAAATGATCAAGGAGTTCTTTTACCTGACCGAGGACATCCAGTACAAACTGGCCGATCAAAAGAAAGAGGAAAACGGCATCCTAAACCGATCCCGCATCAATACCACCTATCGGGTGATCGCAGACCGCTTTAAGGGAGAGATCCCGATGGAAATCTTGTCCAACCTCAATCGCAACCTCGAAAGCAGCTTTAATAAAAACAAACCCAAATATTGGAAGGGTGAACGCTCGCTCAAAAACTTCCGCCGGGACATTGGGTTTCCTTTTCCTGCGCGCTGTATGTGGGGCTTCAAGCACGACCCGGAGCGCAACGCCTTTTGCTTTCGCTTATTTCAAATTCCGTTTTGCACCTATCTGGGCAGAGACTTTTCTGATAAGCGGGACCTTTTGCATCGGGCGGTAAACGGGG
This sequence comes from Leeuwenhoekiella palythoae, assembly GCF_020310025.1. Lineage (GTDB taxonomy): Bacteria > Bacteroidota > Bacteroidia > Flavobacteriales > Flavobacteriaceae > Leeuwenhoekiella > Leeuwenhoekiella palythoae. The sequence continues at coordinate 2,121,005 of NZ_CP084318.1, read as the reverse complement.
AGGTGCACCTGCGCACCTCAGAGATTAAATTGACCGATACTAAGATCTTTTGGTTGGCCGTATTTGACATCGAGCAAGAGCAGCACGCCTTAAAACCAGAGGTCATTGCCGAAGCTTCCTTATCGCTGGAGCATCCCATCAGTGTCAAAGTGGGCAGCAACCACTTAAACATCGGCACCAAAGAAGAATTTTTGTACCGCCGCTTGACCATCCAAGCCGCGCGGAAGCGTGCTTTAGCAGGAACAGCAAATTCTCGAGGAGGACACGGACGAACCCGCAAGCTTAAAGCTGTAGAAAAATATAGGAATAAAGAGACTAAGTATGTCAATCAAAGATTGCACGTATACAGCAGAAGGCTCATTGACTTTTGTGTCAAACATCAAGCCGGCACCTTGATCTTAATCAATCAGGAAGCCAAGATTGAAGCAGCTCAAAAAAACCAATTCGTCCTCAGGAACTGGAACTATTACGAACTCATTAAAAAAATAGAATACAAAGCCAAAAAAGCGGGTATTGAGCTAGTGATAGGGTGACTAAAAATCCATCCCTGCCCCTTCCTTCAAAGGAAGGGGAAAAAAGCAAGCCTAAATTGAATGAAATTTAAAACAAATGAGGGTGTTTGTACACCCGCAAAGTGAGGCCGTGGGCACTCACCAAATGCAGGAAGCATATACAACGGCGTGGTCATCCAAGTTTTGATGAATAGAACACAAAAAGAAAACTGATATATGTACCATATTTTTAAAAGACCTTTAAGGTCAGAGGGTACTTGTATACCCGTAGGGTGAGGCTCAAGCGCTCACTAAATATCCCAAGATATATACAATGGCGTGAGTTAGTTATCTATAGCATAACTTTAAAATAGACCTATCAAAAAATATTGAGTATAGAATATAATGGAGGGTGCTTGTACATCCGTAGGGTTAGTAATATAAAGCGCTCACTAAATGTTTAAAACTTATACAACAGACGTGAGCGAACTATCCATTTAAATAGTTGAATTATATACTCAGAACAAACCTGTTCCTCTACCTAAATTTCCGTTCAACAAACTTGGGTTGTTCTTCTTCCTGTTGATTAAAAAGTTGATCCAATAGTGCTTTGGTGGGCTTGGTTTGTTCCGTTTCTATTCTTCGTAATATAGCTTCTAACCCATCTATGCGTTTATTAATTAGTGTTTCCAACCGCTGTTTAGAATCATCAAAGGGCTCAAACGGACTGATAGAGTTCTGCTCAAAAAAGTCTAAAATAGCCTCCAGAGTTTCAGTATAATTGGCATCATTTGCTAGGGCGTACTTTTTAAAACGCTCAACCGTTTCGGTGTGAAAATTTATTCGGGAAAATTGTTTACTCATCGCTAGATTTTTAAAGATTAGGATAATCAATCGCCCTGTTTATAAGGGTTTAGAAGCGTTTCACGGAAATCGCTACAAAACAGTTATTTTCAACACTTTGCAAATCTGAAACAACTCACTCTATAACAGTCGTTTACAAATAAAAATGAGCTATATAACCTCGCGTAGCGGGTTATCCTCTTGCTTCTCATTTTTATCCGCTTCGCTACTCAAAATGATAACTTCTACACCCTAAGTTATCAATTAAAATCCGCATTAATTTTGATATCAAATGCTTTCAAATTTTATGGAAGATCAAAACCATTTACTTAGTATATCTGGAGCGTTTTTCTTGAAGTTTGATAGAAAAATTGAAGCTCCACATCAGATAGATTTCAATATACACCAAAACGAAAAATTGCTGCTTCTAAGCATCCATTTACTTTCCATAGCGCCATCGCGTTTCCTTTTCGATACCCTCCATTTAAAATTTAGTATTGAGGAAAGCTTTTATAAAAAGAGCGACAGCGGAGCCTGATTATGCAAAGCGGTTCAAACTAAATTTTAGTTCTTTGGAGAAAAGGAAATGGCGTTTGTAAAAAGTGTGTTGGTTGTATTTTGAGTTCGACTCAGCCACTTTTTGAGCAATGACTTTATCGTGTACTAGAATCAAGCGAACGTAATCCCTTTTCCGGGATTGGGTTAAAGATTTTTTGAATGAACCGTTTTTACCGTAATGAAGCCTTTTTGCGGAATGGAGGGAAATGGGGTGAATTCCTTAAAATGAATTCAGAATTACCACTATTACATAGAATCAGGCAAAGCTCATTTGCTTCAGATTGATATGATTTTACCCAAAATCAAGCTAAATCGACGACGTTCTTTGAAAAGATATAGTAGGGGTTTATAAGGGGAAGAAAGAGATAATAATTTATATTTGAAAATAGTACTTACATTCCGATTACCAATATCTTATGAATTTAGACAAGCTTAGCTTACAACCCATTATCAATTTCATCTGGACAGTAGCAGATGATGTTCTCATAAATAAATATCTTGAAAATCAATATCAGGACGTTATATTACCTATGACAGTCTTGAGAAGACTAGACTTAGCCTTAGAACCCACTAAAGAAACCGTACTCAAAACTTACAACGAGTTTAAGTCCAAAATGGATAATCTTGACGGTTTACTTACAAGCCCTGATCACGGCTCTGGTTTAGCTTTCTACAATACTTCGCCTTATACAATGAAGAGGTTACTTGATGACCCTAAGAACATCAACAGCAATTTTGAGGAATTCCTTAATGGTTTCTCAGAAAACGTGCAAGACATCATTTCTAAGTTTAAGTTTAGGAATCAATTAGAAACCTTAGAGAATGGCGGCATTACCTTTTCACTAATTGAAAAATTCTGTAATCCTAAAGTAGAACTACGTCCTGAAAAGATTTCTCCAATGGCAATGGGGTATATGTTTGAAGATTTGATTCGCAGGTTCAATGAAAAAACAAATGCCGCTGCAGGACGTCACTTTACCCCTAGAGAAATCATAGAGTTAATGACACATTTGGTGTACTTACCGGTTAAAGAAAAAATACAAAACGGTACATTCTTGGTTTATGACCCTTGTGCCGGTTCTGGTGCGATGCTTACCCAATCAAAAAAATACGCAACAGACCCCGATGGTGAGATTAAATCAAAAGCAAGCTTTCACCTATACGGTCAGGAAAATACAGGAGAAATGTATGCTACCTGTAAATCTGATATGTTGCTCAAAAATGAAGACCCAGACAAAATAAAATTTGGTTCTACATTAAGCGAATATGGTTTTGACCCTAACTTAAAGTTCAACTTTATGTTGACTAACCCTCCCTATGGTACAAGTTGGAAACAAGACATAGAAAACCTTAATGTAGGCGCAGGCAAAAAAGTAGAGATAAACGACAGACGTTTCAACCTGCCTATTAAAAACTTTAAAGGTGAGTTAGAAGAACAGTGCTTAACCTCACGTAGCAATGATGGGCAGTTAATGTTTATGTTACATATGCTATCTAAAATGAAAGACCCTAAGGACGGAGGTAGTCGCATTGCATCTGTACACAATGGCTCTGCCCTATTTACAGGTGATGCTGGAAGTGGTGAAAGTGGCATACGCCAATACATTTTAGAAAACGATTTGCTGGAGTGTATTATACAATTGCCTAACGATATGTTTTACAATACTGGTATTGCCACCTATATCTGGATTTTAAGTAATGTAAAAGAAGAGAAACGAAAAGGCAAAGTGCAATTGATAAATGCTTCTTCAAAAGATATGTTCACTAAGAAAATGAGAAAGGGTCTTGGGGATAAAAAAGTTGAATTAACTGGAAGCCACATAGAAAAAATTCAAAATATTTATTTTGAATTTGAAGAAAATGAATATTCTAAAATATTCAATAATAAGGATTTTGGTTTTTATCAAATAACGGTTCATCAACCAGAAATAGATGAAATCGGAAATATTGTAACTGATAAGAAAGGAAAACCTAAACCCAATAAATCCCTAAAGGATTCTGAAAATGTTCCTATGACTGAAAACATAGATGCATATTTTGAACGAGAGGTAATACCATTTGTTTCTGACGCTTGGTATGATAAAAAGAAAATGAAAGTCGGGTACGATATTGCTTTTAATAAGTATTTCTACGAATATGAAAGTTTAAGAAGTCTTGAAGATATTTCTAAAGAAATAATTGCATTAGAAGCTGAAACAGATGGTTTGTTAAAGGAAATTGTTGAATAAATGAAGTATTTAAAACAATATCCAGAATATTTCGATTCAGAAGTCGAATGGTTAAGAATGGTTCCAACACATTGGGAAATTGTCAAAGCAAAACGCATTTTTGTTGAAACTTCCATCAAAGGATTCCCAAATGAAGAACTCCTTGCAGCTACTCAAAGTAAAGGCGTAATACCAAAATCGCTTTATGAGAATACAACTGTAACAGCTACTAAAAATTTTGAATCTTTAAAATTAGTAGAAAAAGGTGATTTCGTAATTAGTCTTAGGTCTTTTCAGGGAGGGATTGAATATGCTCATTATAGAGGGATTATTAGTACTGCTTATACCATATTAAAACCACAGGAAGAGGTTGTTCATAAATATTTTAGATATTTATTAAAATCTAAAAGATATATAAGTGGCTTAACATTATTAGTCACCGGAATTAGAGAGGGTCAAAATATTGACACCTCTAAATTTAAAGATTCCTATTTACCACTTCCACCAAAACAAGAACAAACCACCATAGCTAACTTTCTTGACTATAAAACCGAGAAAATTAACCGTTTCATAAAAAAGAAAAAACAGCTTATAAAATTACTGAACGAGCAAAAAGCTGCCATTATAAATAAAGCAGTTACAAAAGGCATCAATCCAAATGTCCCAATGAAAGATTCAGGAATTGAATGGTTAGGCGAAATGCCTGAGCATTGGGAGATTAGGAAAATTAAAAGCATTTTGCAGAAATCCAAAGGATCTATAAAACCTGGGCCATTCGGAAGTGATTTAAAGAACACTGATATAAAGAAAGAAGGCTTTAAAGTTTATAATCAAAGAGCTGTACTAGATGAAGATTATATTCAAATAAAAGACTGCGTCAATGAAAATAAATTTAATGCATTAAATTCTTTTCACGTAGCAGAAGGAGATATATTACTAACCTCTAGAGGTACAATAGGTAGATGCTCAATAGTACCAAAAAATCATCTAGCAGGGGTTATCCACCCTTGTATTATACGTCTAAGAATAGATTCAGGTATAGTTATTCACAACTTCGTTAAACTATTTATTGAGCAATCAAAAGCTTTTCAAACAAGTTTGAAAATTAACAGTAATGCTACAACAATTGATGTTATTTATGGTAATACATTAAAAGGCGTTGTGTTTTTAACCCCATCTATTCCAGAACAAAAGAAAATCGTCAACTTTATATATACTGAAACCCAAACTATAGACCAAACTATATCTACTATTAATAAAGAAATCACATTAGTAGAAGAATACAAGACAGCATTAATAGCAGAAGCAGTTACAGGTAAAATTGATGTTAGGGATTTTAAAGTGTCATCAGAAGAAATGCCATTAGCAATGGTTGCCGAGGAGGCGGCAAACTATAATAAAACTGTTTAAATGAGTAATAGTATTAACATAGAAACTACACTATATAGGCTACTTGCTCAAGGCTACGAAAATGAAGTAGTAGAATTTAAAGAGGCAAAAACTCAGTACGATTTTAATAAGCTAGGAAAGTACTTCTCAGCATTAAGCAATGAGGCCAATTTAAACGGTAAAGATGTTGCGTGGTTAGTTTTTGGAATTAAGGATAGTGATAAATCTTATGTAAATACTAGCTTCAGAAAATCTTTTCAGCAATTGCAAAGCCTTAAAGCTGAGATTGCAAACCATACGACTAACAGGATTACTTTTAAAGAAATTCACGAAGTACTTAACCCTAAAGGTCGCGTTGTATTGTTTGAGATACCTGCGGCACCTCAAGGTTTACCTATAGCTTTTAAAGGTCATTATTATGGCCGCGATGGTGAAGAATTACAACCCTTAAACATTGAGGAATTAGAGCGTATACGCAAACAAGTTTCACATACAGACTGGAGTGTTGGTATAATAGAAGATGCTACTTTAAATGATCTCTCAAAAGAAGCTATTACTAAGGCTAGACAAGCTTATAAGACTAAGAATCCTAAGTTAATTGATGACATAGATAGCTGGAATGATCAGACCTTTTTAAACAAAGCCAAAGTTACTATTAAAGGTAAGATTACCAGAACGGCTATTCTACTTTTAGGCAAACCAGAATCTGAGCACTTTATAAACCCTGCAACAAGTAAAGTAACCTGGATTTTAAAGGATAGAGATAATATAGAAAAGGATTATGAACACTTTAGTTGTCCCTTAATTCTTAGTAATGAAAAAGTCTATGCTAAAATTAGAAATCTTAAGTACAGGTACATACCTGACGGCACTCTTTTTCCGGAAGAAGTAGATCAATATGACCCCTATATAATTCGCGAAGCGCTAAACAATTGTATTGCCCATCAAGATTATACCTTAGGGGGAAAAATAACTGTTGTCGAAAGTGAGGAAGGCATTCTAATCTTCAGCAATCTGGGAGAGTTTATCCCTGAAAATGTGGAGCAAGTGGTAATTAGCGACTCTCCTGAGCCAAAATATAGAAATAGATTCTTGGCAGATGCAATGGTCAATTTAAATATGATTGACACTATAGGAAGTGGCATCAAAAAAATGTTTTTTATTCAAAAGAATAAATATTTCCCTCTACCTGATTATGACACAACTTTTAACAAAGTTAAAGTAAGCATTACCGGTAAAGTAATAGATATTAATTACGCTAGAAAATTAGCTACAGTTAATGATCTAAGTCTATCTGATATTATCGCATTAGATAAAGTTGCTAAGGGTAAACCTCTTACTAGTCAAGAAATAAAAGACCTTAAAAACAAGAAGTTAATTGAAGGTAGAAAACCTAATTTTCATATTGCTGCATCTGTGGCTCAAGCTACAGATAAAAAAGGTGATTATATCAAACAAAGAGGTATTGACGATAAATATTGTCAAAAGATTATTATTGATTATTTAGAAAACTTTAAAGAAGGTAAGAGATCAGATTTTGAAGGAATTCTTTTAGACAAACTTCCAGATGTTTTAGATGAAGTTCAGAAACAAAATAAGATAAAGAATAATTTACAAAAGCTTAGAAAACAAGGACTAATAATCCCAGAGGGTAAGGTTTGGAAAATGTCTAAAAAGTAAATCTTAGACATTTTTAGACATTTTTTTAGACATTTTTTTAGACATAATAGAATGAGTAAATCAACCAATACAAAAGAAAATGGTTTTGAAGCACATATTACCGCCTATTTGGTAGACAGTAATAAATATGTTGAAAGACCTAACACTGCTTATGATAATATTAATTGTATTGATCCTGATGTTCTATTTGCTTTCTTAGAAATTACACAACCTAAAGCAGTAGATAAGCTTAAACGCTATCATAAAGACTTATATCGTCAAAAAATCACAAAGCGCTTAAATGACCAAATAAAGCAAAAAGGGGTAATAGAAGTATTGCGAAAAGGGATTGTAGATGGTTTTACTGATACCAAGCTTCGCTTGCTATATGACAAGCCAGTATCCACCTATAATTTAAAAGCGCTTACTCTATACGAAAAGAATACATTTTCGGTAATGCGTCAAGTATATTTCTCCCCAAAAAATAAAAAATCATTAGATCTTGTTGTATTTATAAATGGTTTACCTATCATCAGTTTTGAGTTAAAAAATGAACTCACAAAACAAAATATTACAGATGCTATTAAGCAATATAAAGATGATAGAGACCCTAACGAAGAAATATTCCGTTTTGGTCGCTTACTAGTGAATTTTGCTGTTGATACAGAAGAAGTATGGATGTGTACAGAATTGAAAGGTAAACAATCATTCTTTTTACCATTTAATAAAGGCTATGATAATGGCGCAGGTAACCCACCAAAAGATGGCATAAGAACAGATTACTTATGGAAAGAGGTTTTAACTAAAGACAGCCTAACAAACATAATTCAAAACTTTTCTCAAATCATTACCGAAGAAAAAGAATACCTAGATGCTAAAAACAAAAAACGCATCAAAAAAGTAAAGAAACTTATATTCCCTAGGTTTCATCAGTTAACAGCCGTTAGGCAAATATTGAAAGATGCCCAAGAGAACGGTGCAGGTCAAAAGTATTTAATTCAACATTCCGCAGGTTCTGGTAAAAGTAACTCCATTTCGTGGTTAGCACATCAATTGGTTGGTTTACATAATAAAACAGGTAACAAGACTATTTTTGATACCGTCATAGTCATCACAGACCGCCGTGTTTTAGACAAACAAATTAGAGAAAATATTAAGCAATACCAGCAAGTAAAAGGTGTTGTAGAAGCCATAACAGAAGGCAGTAAACAGCTCAAAACGGCTTTAGAAGAAGGTAAAAAAATAATTATTACCACTATTCAAAAGTTTCCTCACATAGTAGAAGATATAGCAGACTTGCCAGGCAATAATTTTGGTATCATTATCGATGAAGCGCATAGTAGTTTGAGTGGTCAAATGGCACGAAAACTTAATGAAACATTAGCCAAAGTATCTGATGAGCAAGAACTACAAAATAGCTTGGACGATTATGATGAGAATGAAGATGGAGAGGTAACAGGTGAAGATTTAATTAGAACAATGATTAAATCTAGAAAACTTCTCGATAATGCAAGTTATTTTGCTTTTACCGCAACACCAAAAAATAAGACATTAGAACTGTTTGGTATGCCTTATCAGGAAGATGGTAAAACCAAGTTTAGAGCGTTTCATTTATATTCAATGAAGCAAGCTATTGAAGAAGGTTTTATAAAGGATGTTTTTCAAAATTACACAACATATCAAAGTTACTATGCTTTATTAAAACGCATAGAAGATGATCCGGAATACGATAAAAAGAAGGCTCAAAAGAAATTAAAAGCATACGTCGAAAGTCACGAGCACGCCATAAAAAAGAAATCTATATTAATGATTAATCATTTTATGGATGCTGTGATTGGTCAACAGAAAATGGGAGGCAAAGCCAAGGCAATGCTAGTTACAAGTAGCCGCGCTAATGCTGTCAAATATAAAAAAGCATTTGATCAGTATCTCAAAGATATCAATAGCCCTTACAAGGCAATTGTAGGATTTTCCGGTGAAATTGACGGTGAGACCGAAAGTTCATTAAATGGTTTTCCTAGCGCCAATATCCCAGACGAGTTTGAAAAAGACCAGTACCGCTTTTTATTAGTGGCTAATAAATTTCAGACAGGATTTGATCAACCACTTTTGCATACAATGTTTGTAGATAAAAAACTAGGTAGCGTAAATGCCGTTCAGACCCTCTCCCGCTTAAACAGAAGTCATCCTTTAAAAAAGGATACTTTCGTTTTAGACTTTGTGAATACAGCTGAAGATATGGCTACAGCATTCAAACCTTATTTTGAAAGCACTATTTTAGGAGATGCTACTGACCCTAATAAACTTTTTGACCTTCAAGATGCATTAGACAACTTTCAAGTTTACACCCGTGAGCAGGTTGAAGAGTTCTCTGATAAAATATTGGCTAATGAACCTGTAGATCAATTACACGCATTATTAGATCTCTCTAGCGACATATATCGTAATGAATTAGAAGAAGAACATCAGGCAGATTTTAGAGCGAAAGTTAAAACCTATGTTCGTTTATATACATTTCTTTCACAAATAGTAGAATTTGAAAATGCCTACTTAGAAAGACTTTACATCTTCCTTAATCATTTACAAAACAAGCTTGGAGGTGATGAACCGGTAGACCTAGCAAAAGGGATTCTTGATAATATTGATATGGACAGTTATCGCTTGCAGTTAGACTCCACAACAAATATAGCTTTAGAAAGAGGAGAAGATTTAAAGCCTATACCTACCGAAATGCGAGGCGGTATTAAGGAACCTGAAATCGACCATCTTTCAAGCATTATCAAAACTTTTAATGATCGCTATGGTACAGCATTTGAAGACACTGACAAGGTTCGGAAAATGGCTGAAGATATTGCCACAGACGTAATGAACAACGACGAAATGAGAAACTCAATGGTGTTTTCAGACGAACAAAATGCCAAAATAACAAATGATAAAGTTGTAGCAGATGAAATGCTTAAGCATATTAATTCAAATTTCAATTTCTACAAACACTATTCAGATAACAAAGAGTTTAAAGAAGATGTCAACAACCTTATATTTGGTTTGGTAAAAGAAATGTATAGAAATAGTATGGGTAACAATTCAATTCCATAACCTAAGGAGAGGCTAAATAGAATTAGAAAAACAATTATAACCTTTGGCATTTTAAATGCTCTCTATTCATACATAAATCAGCTTCCAGTATGTTAAAAATGTTAAACTTTTAAATTAGGTGTACGATTCGGTGAGTCATAAAAAATTAGCTATTCCAAACCCCTTAAAACACAGGTGCTCACAGATTAGTTCGAGTCCCGTCCAGACCGCAAAAAGCGCTTCATTTGAAGCGCTTTTTTTGTTTATAACTGTTTCAACTAGTTGAATTCTACTACTTCAGAATATTGACTGGGTTTTTCTGCTCATCAATGGCAACAAACGTAAACTCGCCTTGTATGGCTTTTTCACGATGTTCAGAATACATTTGTTCTACGTAGATCGAAACGCCTACTTTAAGACTTTTAGTTCCTAAATGAATGATCTGACCTACAAGCTCAATGATAGTCCCAGCAGGAATAGGCTTATTAAAGTCGATTTTATCACTGCTTACAGTTACCACAGTTTGCCGTGTAAATCGGGTAGCTGTAATAAAGGCCACTTCATCCATCAGCTGCATCGCAGTGCCTCCAAAAAGCGTATCGTAATGGTTGGTAGTATTCGGAAAAACCGCTTTAAATATTCGGGATTCGGCTTTTGCTATGCGTTGCTCTAAAGTCATTAGTTTTTTAAGATTGTAAGTTATAGCTTAACTGATTGCATCAACAAATATTGTGACTTAAGAATGCTGAATATGCAATACGAATGCTAGCTTGTTTTAAAAGAAAATAAAAATAATTTTATTTTCTTTTAGGCTCCGGAAGCGGAACGTATTCTTCTGAATCTCCCGGTATTTTAGGAAAAGCTTCTAAATTTTGTTCTTTCCAGTTGGTTTTAGCCTGCTCTAACACGGCTTTATCTGAGCTCACAAAATTCCAGAACATAAAACGTTCTTCTTCAAAAGGCGTACCTCCAAACAAATACAAGGTCGTTGCTTGCGTAGTCTCAAAAGCACACAAAGAAGCCTTTTTCGCCACGAGCAATTGTTTGGTTCCATAGGTATTTCCTTCAATACGCACTTCCCCTGACAATACATACATCGCGACTTCGCCAAAAAGCCGATCGCCAATAGCTATTCGCGCGGCATCTTCGGTTTGTATTTCGATAAAAAACAACGGACTATGCACCGGCACGGGTGCTTCTTTACCCTTGATTTTTCCGGCAATTAATTTGTAGTGTATTCCGTTTTCTTCCCAAGCAGGTAAGGCTTCTTTTTCAATATGAAAAAAGGATGGCGCTCCCTGCTCCAGAGCTTTGGGCAAGCCTACCCAAATCTGGAAACCGTGCAAAAACTTTGATTCGTCTCTTAAATATTCCGGGGTACGTTCAGAATGCACCACTCCTTTTCCGGCGGTCATCCAGTTTACCGCGCCCGGTTTAATCTCCACAGCATTTCCTAAACTGTCGCGATGAAAAATGCTTCCTTCAAATAAATACGTTAATGTAGAAAGTCCAATGTGTGGATGCGGTGGAACATCAAGATTTTGATACTCTTTTAAACACGCAGGCCCCATATGATCTATAAATAAAAACGGACCTACCGCACGTTTTTTTCTAAACGGAAGCAAACGCCCCACCATAAAATTCCCGATATCGGCCGCTTTCTCTTCGATGACCAGACCTACATTAGATTGCATTTTTTCTCTATTTAATTTAAAGACTACTGAAGTATTAAAACTAAACAAGAATGGCTTAAAAGCCTAACGGCATTCCGCTTAAATCTATGGACGCTTTTAAAATTATATGATTCCCTGTCGCGTAAGTTTTGCGATAAGATGGGTTGAGTTTTTTACATCAAACTGTACAAAAAGTTTACTCACGCGCTTGTCTAGCGAACTCTCGCTATTAGGCTTTACGCCGGCTTTAATGAGGCGATCACGTATTTCACGCTTACTAAAACCTTCGGCCATATCTTTGATCACAAGAAGATCTAGTTCTTCTAATTCTACCACATTATGCTGCGTATTCCAGTCGATCTGAGGAGAAATAAAAATCTCATCATTACAAACCGCATACACCGCTTCTACCAATTCGTTAAGACTTTTTCTCCCTTTGCAGACGTAACCATTGATCTGATCTTCTTCAACCAATTTTTTAATTTTCACCGGATTATCCTCAACCGAATTCACAATAATCTTCAGGTTCGCGTCAACCTTTCGCGCAGCCTTTATGAGTTCGTAGCCAGAAGTTAGTTTACGAGGCAGCGTACCGGGTTTAAAAGACAGGTCTGTAATCAAAAGTTCTATAGGTGCGCCTTCGTTTAGAGCCACTTGCACTCTGCTAAATGCTGTATCACAATACAATGCCTCTTGAATTTCAGTAATGGCCATACGCTCTTTAAGGGTATCTACAATACTCTTATTATCTCCTTGAAAATCTTCGGCAATCAGTATTTTTTTAAACATCAACGGCGGCTTTTAAAACGGAATTTTTATGTGGGAAGTAAACCCAGATTGTTCTTCGGTCTCAAAACTAATGCTTCCTCCTATGGCTTCAATACGCTTTTCCGTAATGCGCAACCCGTTTTTAAGCTGAAGCGCTTCGTGGCTTGCTCCTTTACCGTTATCTGAATACGTGATTTTTAGATGTTTGGAAAGCATTTCAAACTTTAATGTCACGCGCTTTGCCGCGCTGTGCTTGCGCATATTCAACATCAACTCCCGTAAGATCTTGTATAACGTGATCTTGTTTACCGGTCGCACCAGATCCCAGTCTATCTTATGAAAACCTAAAAGCAGCAAATTAGTATCCTGCGGAACCTGAGACCGGAGCATCAGTGACAAAGCGTCTTTAAATCCTGCGCCCGTATCAATATCATTGAGGCTTCGGGAAAAATCCCGACTTTGATTGTAAAGCTTTTCGAGCTGATCTAAAATGGCATCTATATTTTCTTGCCGCTGCAGCAAGAGCATTGCAGTATTAAGTCCAGATCCAAAGTCGTCGTGCAGTCTTCTGGAAATAGCGGCTTCTGTATCATAAATGGCGCTAAGCCTGTCTATATTATGCTGAATTTTGAGTTGGCGTGCTTTGTAGCGCTGAACGTAATAAATCAATAAAATTAGTAGTATCGCGACTACTAAGGCCGCAATGACCCAAAGTTTAGTAAACCGTTCTTGAGCGAGTTCTAATTCTCTGATATTTTTTTCATTCTCTAAGCGTAAAATAGACTGTTCTTTTAATTCATCGTCATATTTATACTTGGCAAATTGTGTTTTTACTTTAAGCTCGCTCTCATACAAACTGTCTCGTAGTTTGATATAGCGCTCTTTAAGTGCGGCATTTTGAGGCTCTAATTGCATTTTAAACACTAAAACCTCGAGTTCGCCTCCTGATGAATTAATCTCTTTAGCCTGAATTTTAGCACTATCTAAATATGCCCGCGCGAGCTCAGGTTGAGGCTTGAGATAAAACTCGCTTAAATGCAGGTAGCTAGAAATGATCCCGCGCTTATCGTCTTGTAGTTTTCGAACTTCTAGCGGTTTTAGAAAATCCTGTGGTTTAACAAAAACTCCTGAAGACCATCTGGCATACGTGAGATTGTCAAGAACTCTGGCTTGAGTGGTTTCTGAATTTGCCAGCGTATCTAGCACAAGAGGTTCTAGAATTGCAATCGCCTTTTGATACTTTTTTAAATCAATATAAACGGTAGCGTAGTTATTTTTATAAACAGAAAGATTGGCTTTAGGCGCCTCTTTTGTGATGTTTGCGTAAAATGCCAAAGCTTCCTCATAGTTATGCAAATGTCTGTGACTTTGAGCTATTCTATCCATCGCAGACCAATACGTCACAGAATCAGTTTCTTTTTTTATGTACTTTAAAGCTTCGGTCAGGGTTTCTTTACCGCCAAAATAATCACGTTTCTTATATTGAATACCTCCCATATTCAAGAGTGCAGTTCCTGTTCCACTGCTATCGTTCGCCTGCTGATAATAGGTTTTTGACCGGTTATAGCGTTTAAAAGCGCTATCTGATTGATGTTTTACTAACTCAAAGTAATATCCTAAAAGGTAATGCTGCATCCCCATTTCTTTGGGCGCAGTATTAACAGCCGCATTTTTTTGCATTACAGCATCATAATGCACCAAGCTATCATACTGTCCCAATGAATAATGCAACCAGTTTTTGTTATAGAGAATTTTAGTATAAAGTGGGTGCTTAGGTTGTTCTCGAACACCTTCAAATGCTCGATTGGCAAATTCCAAACGCTCTTGCATGCTGTATTGCGCTTCCCGGGCTTCATTGTTATAAAAAGCAATGGAGTCGTTGTTTTTAGAAGTAGGATCTAAATGCTCATTAGATTGGGTACAGGCACAAAACCAAATCAGGGGCAAACAAAGTAAAAGTCTAAACAAAGGGGCTAATTTTAGTCTAAAGCTACTAAAAAGGAATCACCCCGCTATAATAATCAAGCACTCTTGATGTCAAAAGATAAGCATATCTGGCGTTTGTTAAATTTATACGGGCATTGTCAAGATTGTTTTTACTCGTGATATAGGCCACACTAGTAGAAACTCCCAGATTGAACTTCACTTCATTAATGCGGAAAGATTCTTCATAAGCCCTTACTTGATCCTCTAAAAAATGATAATTTTTAGACGCTGCTTGTAAATCAGCATAGGTTTTTGAAATGTTCTGTTTTAAGGCACGTTTGGTCTGCTCTAAAACCACCGAAGCTTGATCGTGATTTACATTTTGCAATTGCACCGCATTTTTTGCCTGAAATCCATTAAAAATGGGAATACTCACCGAAACACCCGCTGCACTATTCAGGTTATTATTAAACTGATCAGTGTATGAAATAGGCAATGCATCAAATAAGCCTTCTTGTGTAAAAACAGCATAATCTGCTCCGGCAACGGTTACAAAATCTCCGGTTTGTACGGTTTGCGTTCCGGCATCCTGAAACAAACGCGCAGCGCTGGAATAATTGGTTCCAAAATTTGCAAACAAACTGATCTGCGGAGTGTATTGAGCGCGAGCGACCGCAACTCCTTTTGCTGCTGCTTCCTCGCGTAATTCTTTTGCTTTTACCGAAGCGAGATGTCGTAAAGCAGCTTCATAAACGCCGTCTACAGTTTTTTCTCGAGGTTCAAAGTCGAGTAAAAGTATCAGTTGAGAAGCTTGGATAGAGCGCTCTGTATTCAGTAAAAATTTTAGATCTGTAAGTGCATTGTTCAGACTGCTATTAGCATCATTTACCGCGCTTTGATCTAAAGCGACCTGACCCTGCAAATCGTGATAGGCCACCGGATCACCTGTTTCTTCCTCTCGTAATTTTTGCAGTCGGTTAAGTTGTTCTTTTGAAGTGATCAAACGTGTTTCGGCGAGTTTTACCAATTCTCTAAAGTTGAGCACCTGCAAGAAATTTAAGGTTACATCTAGCACTAAATTCTGCCGAGCTTCTTCAATTTCCATTTCGGCGGCAGCCTTATTGAGACTGTTTTGCTTCAGTGTATTTAAAATTCTAAAACCGTCAAAAAGGGTTGTATTAATACTGAGTCCGGCGTTAGAATAAGTCAGTTCCTCATTCACATAACTGTTTGTAAACGGGTCGATACTTCGCCCGTTACTGAGCCCCAAATTATAATTGGCATTGATTGACGGAAGCAACGCATTGCGGCTTTGCTTAAACTGAATGGTTTCGGTTTCTGCGCGTAGACTGGCAGCTTTTAAATCCAGATTATGAGTCAGCGCGATTTCTACGCACTCTTGCAGACTGATGTTTTGCGTTTCTTGTGCATTTAACGTGTAGCTGCAAGCACAAGCTATAAAGGCAAGCTTTAGCGATTTGATAAACATACTAAAATTGATTGATGATGAATTTTACCAACAGCCCTGAATATGCCTAACACTGTTGGTCTGTAATATTTGGAAAAGGTTGATTAGGCCTTGGTTTTACTTCCGTCTAGCAGGTAAATGATTCGGTTACCATATTCGGCATTCGCTTCGGAATGCGTAGCCTGAATGATCGTCACCCCTTCTTGATTCAGTTCTTTAAAAAGCTGCATAATTTCTTCCCCTTGTTTAGAATTGAGGTTTCCGGTAGGTTCATCTGCCAGAATGAGTTTGGGTTTTGCGATCAAGGCACGCGCGATTCCCACTAGTTGTTGCTGGCCCCCGCTCAACTGACTGGGAAAAAGATCTTTTTTACCCACAATATTAAACCGGTCGAGCATATCTGCCACTAAAGCTTTGCGCTCTGAAGACTTGATATTTTTGTATAAAAGTGGCGTTTCTATGTTTTCATAAACCGTCAATTCATCAATTAAGTGGTACGCCTGAAACACAAAACCAATGTATTCTTTATAAAGTTTAGAGCGGTGTTTTTCTTTAAGCATGTGCACCGACTCGTCCAGGAAATTATATTCACCTTCCTGAAATTCGTCAAGCATCCCGATGACATTGAGCAAGGTTGATTTTCCCGATCCTGACGGACCCATAATCGAAATAAATTCGCCTTCTTCTACCTGAAGACTGATGTCATTTAAAAGGAAAACACGTTTTCCTCCTTGTTTGACCCACTTGTAAATGTGATTGAGTTGTAAGAGCATAATGTATTATTAGTTCTATTCTTAGGGTTATTCAGTTCTGAGGGCTTTTACGGGATTAGCGATTGCGGCTTTTAAAGTTTTAAAACTCATAATAAGTACTGCAAGGAGCATCATTCCTAATCCGCTTAAGGCAAATACCCACCAGCTCATTTCGGTTTTATAGGCATAATCTTCGAGCCACTGATGCAATCCCCACCAAGCGATAGGCAACGCGATCACATAGGCTACGACGACCAGTTTTAAAAAGTCAGTACACAGCAGAGCATTAATTTGAAGAATGGAAGCTCCCAATACTTTGCGAATCCCAATTTCTTTGGTGCGTCGTGACGTGGTGTGAATTACCAGCCCCAACAATCCTAAACAACTGATGAGCACCGCGAGACCGGTAGCCCAATTGAGTAAGGTTGCAATACGTTGTTCTTGCTTATAAAATCTTGAAATGCTCTCATCTACAAACGTGAGCCTAAACTCCTCTCTGGGATACACCTCTTGATAAAGTTGCTCTACTTTTGTGATGGTATTTTGCCAACCGGAAGATGCACCGATAAGTTTAACGTGCAGTGTTCTAAAATTGGTTCGGCGATCTCGGCTGGTATCTCCGGTAAGCATGAGTGGCATCACTTTATCTTTCAGCGAGCGCTGATTAAAATCCTGCATCACTCCAACGATCAATCGTTGATGCGAATTGAGTTCAAGATATTGACCAACAATTTCCTCCGGATCTTTAAAACCAAAAGCACGCATTCCGGTTTCATTGATCACATATTCTTCAATGGTATCATTAAGTGCAGGTCTTCCGGCAAGCAATTCGATATCATAAAGCTTTAGATATTCGGTATCGCCATTCAGAATTTGTAGTTCCTGAATAAGCTCTTGGCCGTCTTTTTTAAAAATTCCCATTCGGGTTGCCATATTGAATGAAGCAGGCGGCATTCCCCCCAGACTCACGTTTTGAATTTCAGGAATACGCTTCAATTCTTGTTCTAAAACAAGCCGTTTGTCTATTGAAAAATCATCCCAAGGCGTTTGCAGATACGCAACAGCTTCGGCATTAAACCCTAAATCCTGATGCAGCATATAATAGATTTGCTTACCTACAAGGAGTGTCGCGATAACAAAAACCTGTGCAATCGCAAACTGAGAAACGGTTAACACCTGACGTAAAACACCCTTTTCTTTGCTGCTTGAAACGCTTCCTTTAAGCACGCGTGCCGGTTTAAAACGGGACAATACGACTCCGGGATAGAAACCCGACAGTAAAGTGATCACTACAATAAGCACGACAACCAGTGCTGCGAACCAAGGAGTCAGCATAAGACTCAGCTCAATTCCTTCTGCCATAAAACTATCAAAAGCCTTAAGCGCTAAAACGCAGAAAACAACAGAACATAAAGCGGCTATAAGCGTGAGCAGAAAGGTTTCACCTAAAAACTGAAGCACCAATTGACGCTTAGAGCTTCCCATAGTTTTGCGCACTCCAATTTCCTTAGCACGGCTTGCTGCCTGGGCCGTGTTCAAATTGATAAAATTGATGCTGCCTAAAAGCAACAGGAAAAGCGCCACAAAAACCAGGCTTATCAAAATACCTTTATCAGCTTCATAACCCGAATAGTCATAGGCACCGTACTCGTGGTCAAAATGCAGATCAGACAAGGTTTGTAGGTTGAACGTTCGC